>CABYKC010000015.1 GCA_902519435.1 uncultured Alphaproteobacteria bacterium | reverse complement strand
TAGTCTGTGATAATACTTTTGCATCACCCTACAATCAACAACCAATAAATAATGGGGCTGATGTTGTTATACATTCGTCAACCAAATATCTTGGAGGTCATTCAGATATAATTGGAGGTGCACTAATTATAAATGATAATAAAATTTTAGCTGATAAAATTAAATATATTCAAAATGCAGTTGGTGCTGTTCCCAGCCCTTTCGATTGTTATTTACTTATTAGATCAATTAAGACACTTGCTGTAAGAATGGAAAGGCACAATAATAATGCCTTAGAAATTGCTAATTTTTTATCAAAACATCCTAAAATAAATAACGTTTTTTATCCTGGATTAGAAAATAACCCAAGTTATGAAATTGCAAAAAAACAAATGACTGGATTTGGAGGAATATTATCAATTGAGTTAATGGGCGATATTAATTCAGCAAAAAAATTTCTTGAAACAATTCAAATATTTACACTAGCAGAAAGTTTGGGTGGAGTTGAAAGTTTAATTGAGCATCCAGCGATAATGACACATGCATCAATTGATAAAAGAATTAGAGACGAATTAGGAATTTCTGATACCCTAATCAGACTTTCAATTGGCATTGAAGATATTTCAGACTTAAAGAAATCTTTAGATGATGCTCTAAAAAATATTTAAATTATTTTTTTCAAATCTGGAGGTGAATAATTAGGACCCTTCATAACTTTACCAAATTCATTATAAATTGGCCTACCTTCCTCTGAAAGTTTACTCATATTACTACGATGAACTTCGTTAAAACATTTATCTAGATCTATACCAAAAGCAGCACCCGCACCGTATGTTACAACTAAAATATCTGTTAATGCATCAGCAACTTCAACAATATCATTTTCATTAATTGCATCTTTTAATTCATTAAATTCTTCATCAATCAATTTTTTTCTTAATTCAACAATTTTATTTTCTGGAAATTCAGCACTAGTTTTTACTTCTTGACCAAAGGTTGTCATAAATTCTTTTACTTTTTCAAAATTTGTCATTTTATCTCCCAATAATATTTATTTATAAAAAATATCGTTGTAAGTCACAATTATAAAGAGAAAAGATATTATTGTTATCCCCACAGCCAAATAAACTCTTGTAATAAACTCAGGAAGAGAGTTTGAAAAAATTCTTCTAATAATAAAATAGATTATATGACCACCATCTAAAAGAGGAATAGGAAGCAAATTAAATAACCCTACAAATAAAGAAATGATTATGAATAAAAAAAGTACTCCCCTTATTTGATCAAGCATCATTTGATCTGCATTTTTTACAATTCCTATAGGTCCGGCTAACTGATCTCCTAATGTATTTTCTTTATATGATTGTTGAAGGAAAGAAAAAGAAGCTACATAGTATGTGGGAATAAATAAAGAAGAATTTTTAATTGAATCAATTAAATTATATTTATCAATAATAGGATCTTGAGGTGAAGATATTCCAATAATATACCTATTTAATTCTGAATTAAATTTTAGATCAAAGTTTTTTTCAATTATCTGATTATTTCTTTCAATTAAAATATTAATACTTGGGTTATTGCCAATTGCTTTTGGTATATCAGAAAACTCTTCAATACTAATATCGTTTATTTCAAGTATTTTATCACCTTCTCTAAGATCATTTTCAAAAGCAGAAGAATTTTCACTGACTGATCCAATAATTGGCATTAAACTAACTATTCCAAAAAAGAAAAATATGCAGAATAGAGCAAACCATGCACTAAAAATATTAAAAATACTTCCTGCCAAAAGAACCAATATCTTTTGAAAAAGTGTAAGAGATTGAAAGGATCCCTCCTCATCATTAGGGTTTGGTGAAAATATATTATCAAGTCCCTTGATTTTTACATATCCACCCAACGGAATAGGAGATAATTTCCATGTAGTGCCATTTTTATCAGTAAATTTTAAAAGTGGTTTGCCAAACCCAATTGAGAAGTCAGTAACTTCAGCTTTAAACCATCTCGCAACTATGTAATGTCCGTATTCATGAATTGCGACCAAGACTAAAAAAACTAAAATAAGATTAATATAAATCATAATTGCAATTAAATAAGTATTTTAATTTATTGATAAATAAAAATTATCCAGTTTTAGCCTCTTCGTATTCATCAATTGGAGGGCAAACACAAAATAAATTTCTATCACCATATACATTATCAATTCTGCTGACTGGACTCCAGTATTTATTATTTATTAAATAGGCATGGGGGTAAGCAGCATCTTTTCGAGAATATTTATGATCCCAATTATCAGAAGATACCTCTTCTATTGTATGTGGTGCATTTTTAATAGGATTATCTACTTTATCAAATTTACCGTCTCTAATCATAGTGATTTCATTATGAATAGAAATCATTGCTTCACAAAACCTATCTAGCTCTTCTTTTGATTCACTTTCAGTAGGCTCAATCATAAGAGTGCCTGGAACAGGAAAAGACATTGTAGGAGCATGAAATCCGTAATCAATTAGTCTTTTAGCAATATCTTCATCTGAAATATTTAATTCTTGTTTAAATGGTCTGATATCAATAATAAATTCATGTGCTACCATATTATTCTTACCTGTATATAAAATGGGGTAATAATTTTTTAATCTTTCTTTAATATAGTTAGCATTTAATATTGCTACTTGAGTTGCTAATTTTAAACCATCGTCACCCATCATAGAAATATAAGAATATGAAATGGGTAAAATAGATGCACTGCCCCATGGAGCTGCAGAAACTGCCTCTTGAGTAGTTAAACCTATTTCATTTTTAAATATAGGATGTCCAGGAGCAAAATCTGCTAAATGTTTTTTTAATCCTATAGCACCCACTCCAGGCCCACCTCCTCCATGAGGTATGCAGAATGTCTTATGGAGATTCATATGGCATACATCAGGTCCAAATTTACCTGGTTTAGCTACTCCAACCATTGCATTATAATTAGCGCCATCTAGATAAACTTGCCCACCAGCATCATGAATTTTTTTACAAATTTCAACAATACTTTCCTCGAATACACCATGTGTTGATGGATATGTAATCATTAATGCAGACAGTCTATCACCTGCCTCTTCTATTTTTTTATCTAAGTGAGTTAAATCTACATTACCTTTGTCATCACAGTTTACAATTAGAATATCCATACCGCACATCTGTGCACTGGCTGGATTAGTTCCATGGGCACTTTTAGGAATTATGCAAATATTTCTTTTAGTATCTGAGTTTTTCTCATGATATTTTTGTATAGCTAATAAACCAGCAAACTCACCTTGTGCTCCAGCATTAGGTTGAAGTGAAACTGCATCAAAACCAGTAATATCTTTTAACATCGATATTAATTCACTCATCATTTCATTATATCCCTCACGTTGATAGGGCTCTAAGAATGGGTGAGCATTTGAAAAACCTGGTAAAGTAATTGGAAGCATTTCGGATGCAGCATTTAATTTCATAGTACAAGATCCAAGGGGTATCATTGATCTATTTAAAGCAACGTCTTTGTTTTCTAGTTTTTTTAAATATCTCATCATTTCTGTTTCAGAATGATAGATATTAAATACTGGATGAGTTAAGATATTGTCTTTTCTTTCTAAATCACTTTTGAAAATTGAATTTTCAATTTTACTCTCGATCTCTTCAGCATATATTTCAGTATTATTTTCATTAAAAAATTTAATTAAATTATCTACATCTTGTAGTGATGTAGTTTCATCTAAGGAAATTGAGAAATGATCATCATTTACTAATCTAAAATTGATACCGTTTTCTATAGATTTATTTACCCAGTATTTAGATTTTGAGTCTTTTACTAATAAGGTATCAAAATAATTTTTAGATTTTACTTCAAAATTTAATATCTCTAATGATTTCTTTAGATATCTAGACTTATAGTGAATGTCCTCAGCAATATTTTTTAATCTAGTTGGACCATGATATATTGCATAGGAAGCAGATATAATTGCTAATAAAGCTTGTGCAGTACATATATTACTTGTAGCTTTTTCCCTTCTAATGTGTTGCTCACGCGTTTGAAGAGCCATTCTGTAAGATCTTTTATTAGTTCGATCAACTGATACACCAATTAGTCTTCCAGGTATCATTCTTTTATATTCATCTAATGTTGCAAAATATGCTGCGTGTGGACCTCCTAGACCCATTGGAACTCCAAACCTTTGAGTACTTCCAACAACTATATCAGCTCCAAAATCTTTTGGTGATTTCATAACTACCAAACTCATTATATCAGCTGCTATGATTGATAACGCATCGTGAGACTTATTTATATTTATTAAATCGTTGAGATTTGGAATTTCTCCGTATGTATCTGGATTTTGAATTAAACAACCAAATGTATCATCATCTGGATTATCAAAAATAATTTTTATACCTAGAGGTTTAGCTCTTGTTTTTAAGACAGATAGAGTTTGTGGATGGCATTTATTTTGAATACAAAAAGTAAACTTTGCACTTTTTTTAATTTTAAAAGCCATCATCATTGCCTCAGCTGCAGCAGTACTTTCATCAAGTAAAGATGCATTTGCAATATCCATTCCAGTCAAATCAATTATCATTTGTTGAAAATTCATTAACATTTCCAACCTGCCCTGACTTACTTCTGGTTGATAAGGTGTGTAAGCAGTGTACCATCCTGGATTTTCAAGAATATTTCTTAAAATAACACTAGGTGTAATAGTATTATAATAACCCATTCCAATATAAGTTTTTTTGAAATTATTTTTTAAAGATAAAAGTTGAGTATTAATTTTATTAAACTCCTCAGACATACCAGGTCTAAATTTAAGTTTGTCTTTAAAAATGATATGATTAGGTACAGTTTTTTCAATTAATTCATCTAATGAAGAGCAATTTATTAATTTGAGCATTTCTCCAATATCTTCATTTCTAGGCCCTATATGTCTGCTAACAAATTTATCTATTTCAATCATTTATTGTTCCAAAAATTGTTTATACTCATCTTCTGACATAAGTTCAGAATATTGATTTGAATCAGAAATTTTCATTTTAAAAATCCATCCCTCATTTTCTGCATCTTGATTAATAATAGCAGCATCATTTTCTAGATTATTATTAACTTCAATTATTTCACCATCTATTGGAGCATAAATATCAGAAGCTGCTTTTACAGATTCAACGACGCATATTTCATCTTTTGCTTTTACCGAATTTCCAACTGATGGTAATTCAATAAATACAATATCACCAAGAGATTCTTGAGCATGATTGCTAATACCAATTGTAGCAATTTCATTTTCAATTGAAACCCATTCATGATCTTTTGTGTATTTTTTTTCACTCATATATGCTCCCATTTTTTTTATAATTTTTTTTTACAAAAGGTAGATTATTAATTTTTACTAATTGTAATTTTTTTCTAATTTCACAAAAAATTGGATTATCAATATTGAATTCAGAAATAATATAGCCAATAGCAATAGATTTATTTAGATTAGGAGAAAAACATCCACTTGTAATTTTGCCAATTTCATTATTATTATTATCGAATAATATCATTCCATCTCTTAGCATTGATTTACTAGTTGAAATTAAACCTATTTTTTTATTAGATAGTTTATTTTTTAATTGATCAGATAAAACTTTATTGCCATTTAAATTTTCATCTTCTAATCTTTCTTTATCTAAAGCCCATGATAAACCAGCTTCAATTGGTGTAATATTTTCATTTAATTCATGACCATATAAACTTAATCCAGCCTCGAGTCTTAATGAATCTCTAGAGCCTAACCCACAAAGCATTGTATTTTCATTTTTAAGTAAATGAGTAATTAAATTTTCAGCACTTTCATTTGGAATAGAAAGTTCAAAACCATCTTCACCAGTATAACCCGATCTACTTACTATTATTTCATTGTTATTATATTTACTTATTAAAATATCAAAAAAATTCATATTATTTGGAATATCAATAATATTTTTTAAAACATTAATAGAGTCAGGTCCCTGGATCGCGAATAAACAATTTTTTATATAAATTTTTTCTGCATTAGGAGCGCAAGAAATAAAAATTTCTTCGTCTTCTTTTTTTCGAGATGCATTATAAACAATATATAAATATGGCTTATTTTTAATATCAATATTTGAAACAATTAGATCATCAATAACACCACCTTTTTTGTTGAGTAAAAATGAATAATGCGATCTATTTTTTATTAATTTATTTAATTGTAATGGAATATATTTTTCTAATTTATCTAAATATAATTCCTTATTTTCAATTAAAATTTGCCCCATATGACTAACGTCAAAAATACCAGAATGATTTCTAACGTTCTTGTGTTCATTAATTATTCCAGTTTTATAATTAATAGGCATATTAAAACCTGCAAATGGCAATATCTTTGCACCATTATTTTGATGAAAATTTTTCAGCGGAATGTCTATTGGTAACTGGTTCAAACAAATTCTCCAAGCTACCCCTCTGTCTTTTTACCTGAGAGCTTTTCACCTTCGGTAGAGCTAAATGCTCTTTTCCAGAGTTTTTTTTTAACGGTCCATTGTGCCTGAGAGTTTCCGGGTCGTTGCTCCTTCGGCTCTGAAATTTCAGTATCTCCCGTTAATTATTTGTATACTTTTTTTTATAATTTAACAATTAATTTAGAGGAATTTTATTATCAATTTTTGATTTTTGATAAATTTCTGACATTTTTTGATACTCTTCTTTGATTTGATAAATTTTATCGGATAATGAGTCCTCTATTCCTAATCTTTTAATTTCGGATAAAATTGAGTAACTCTCCCAATAATTATTATTAATATTATATTTACCATCTTTGACCTTAAATACCTCCGTTAAAATTTTAAGATCGTGCGGAATATGAAAACCTTCTTTTGTGTCAGTATATGAAAAAAAATAGTAAAAATTGTCAAATCCGGCCCAGGTTATAGCTGATAAACACATAGAACAAGGCTGATGGGTACTTATGAAGTAATAATCTTTTGTATTAAATAGTTTTTTTTCAAATAAATTAAAAAGAGTTGAAATTTCTCCATGAAATAAAGGGTTTTTGATTTCCTGGTTTGTACCTAGACAAACAAGACTTAGGTCAGATTTTTTAACAATAAATCCGCCAAATATTTTATTTCCCTCGTTAATTGAAATTTTTGTTAATGGGATAAGATCATCTAATATAATATCTAAAATTCTTTCATAATTTGTTATCATTATGAAATTCCTGATACTTTATTTATAAAATTTGTCCATAAGACAAAAAAAAGGACCCAGCAAGCTAGGTCCCTTTTGTGTATCGTGCATTTCCTCCCGATACAATTTAATAATCGTTTCCTTTTATTAAATTGATTATTACCTTTGCGTGTAATAATTAAAAATAACTTATCTATATGTTATTTATCAATCAACAAAAAAATGTATTTTTAAAAATTAATTATCTTTTTTTGTTGATATGTTTGTTAATAAAATGTGCAAAATTAAATTTGATTAAAAATGAGTAAAAATTCAAAATTTAATGTCTTGGGAGTTATGACAGGCACATCAATGGATGGTGTTGATATCAGTTTGATTAATACAAATGGGACTAACTTTGTAAAAATTAAATGTGAAAAATCATATAAATTTGATAAACATTATCAAAATACGATAAACAATCTAATAATAAATAAACCAAAAACTAATAATAAAATTAAAGAATATTTTTTAAAAAAAGATGATTTCGTTACAGATATTTTAGAAAAAAAAATAATTTTATTTCTGAAACAAAAAAAAATTAATAAAAAAAATATCGATTTAATATCAATTAGTGGGCAGACTGTTTACCATGACCCATCAAATAAAATATCTATACAATTAGGAAATGGAAACAAAATTGCAAAAAATCTTAAAGTTAAAACTATAAGTAATTTAAGAGATAATGATATAAAAAATGGTGGTCAGGGAGCACCAATTGGATCATATTATCATAAGTTTTTAATTCAAAAATTTAAAGAAAAAGCGATTATAGTAAATCTTGGAGGTGTAGCTAATTTTTCAACTGTAGTTTCAAGAACATTATTATCATCGGATATAGGGCCTGCAAATTGCTTAAGTGATGATCTTTGCAATTATTTTTTTAAAAAAAAATTTGATAATGATGGAAATTATGCAAGAAAAGGAAAAATTGATAATAAATTAATCGAAAAATTCAAAAAAGATAAATTCTTTAAGAAAAAGTTCCCAAAATCATTAGATAGAAATTATTTTAGAAATTATTTTAATAAGTTAATTAAATTGAACAAATATGATGCGCTAATGACTGCTAACTACATGACTTATATTGGATTTAAAGAATTATTAAAAAATAAAAAATTTAAGATTGAAAGAATATTACTTACTGGAGGAGGAAGAAAAAATAAATTACTCAAAGAAATATTAATGAATAAACTAAATAAAAAAATTGAACTTATTGATAAATACAAAATAAATGGTGATTTAGTAGAAGCTCAAATGTTTGCGTATATTGGCATGAGATCGTTTAAAAATTTAGAAATAAGTAATAAAAATACTACAGGTGTGAAAAAAAATTTAAGTGGTGGTATTTTATATTTTCCAGATTAATTAGTTAAATCTGACCAAGTTTTTTTATCAATATTTGAGCCACACAATATTACCATTGTATTTTTGCCAATAAGCTTTTTATTGATTTTATATTTTAAAGCAGCAAGTCCAGCAACACATGCGGGTTCAAGAAATAACTTAAATTTTTTATAACAAAAAACCATAAATTTTTTCATTTGATCATCAGAAACGGTTACCATTTCATCAATTACTTCTTTTGCTACATCAAAAGAATATTGCATATGTAAAGGTGCAGAAAGGCTGTCAGCAATACTATTTACATTTACATTATTTAGTGGTTTGTTAGCTCTTAAACTTTGATTTAAACCATTAGCATTTTCTGGTTCAACGCCAATAATTTTAATCTTTGGATAAAATTGTTTTACATACGAAGAAACGCCACTTATTAATCCCCCTCCTCCAACTGAAATTAATAAATTGTCAATTTTAGTATTAATTGATTTTAAATATTCTATAATTTCTAATCCCAAGGTAGCGCTACCTTGTAATGTCAATGGACCGTCAAAAGGGTGAATAAAATAGTAACCATCATTTTTAGCATTTTCAGCATCAAGAAAAGCTTGTTTTGGATTTGTAAAGATGATGTTAGCACCATAATTTTTACAAGTTTCAATTCTATATTTATTTGCACTTTCGTATAAGAAAATTTTATTTTTCAATTTAAATTGATTGGCCACAAATGAAGCAGCGATTGCATGATTTCCAGCACTAACTGCTGTAATTCCTTTGTTAAATTTATTCTGATCTTGAGAAATTATATTATTAATAGCACCTCTTGCCTTAAATGAACCAGATTTTTGTAAAAATTCGCATTTAAAAAATAAATTAGTAGAAAAATAATTATCAATATCATCAGGACACTTTAAAAAAGGGGTTTGATTAATAAATGGTCTGATTTTTTTATAAATTTTACTAATATTATCGACAGATAAATCTTTAGGTATCAAGAAATTCCTCTAATTTCTTTAATTTTATCATAAGCAATATTAATAGCTGCTAATTCTTTATTAGATTGTTTAATAAATTCTTTAGGCATACCTTTAGCAATTAAATTATCTGGATGATGTTCTTTATTTAATTTAATCCATTTTTTTCTTATCTCATTATCAGTGCTTGATCTATTCACACCCAATATTTTGTAAGGATCAGATTCGCTATTTTTTAAATTTGATTGAAAAATTCTTTGAAAATCTTTTTCACTAAATTTAAACGATTTAGAAATTGATCTTAAAAAATCTATTTCACTAATAGATACCTTCCCATCAGATGCAGCAATATAAAATAAATTATTTAATAATTCTTCCAATAAAATTTTATTAGCTGAAAATAAATCTCCTACTTGATTTGCTATTTGTTTATAGCCATACGTATCTTTTTTTGCCTCATTGAATATTTTTGCAACTTTAGGAATTTCAGATTTTGGAACTTTAAATTTTTCTTTAAATGCTCTAATTTCATCATCTGATACAATACCATCTGATTTAGCTAATTTTGCAGCTAGAATAATAAAACTTAATGTAAAAATTTGTTGTTTTTGATTATTATTTATTCGATTGAAGTTAAATGATGATTTTGATTTAGATCTTCTGTCAAAAGCACCACCAGCCATTACACCTAAGATAGCCCCTATAGGACCTCCTAAAGCAAATCCTGCTGCTCCGCCTACAACTCTTCCCCAAATACTCATCTTAAAGATTCAATTATGTGTTTTAATTCATTTATCTCATTTTGAGAAATTTTATTATCTTGATTCAGATCTATAATTTGAAAGAGTAAATTTAATGATTGTTCAATTTCTTCATAGGAAATAACTCCATCATTATTTAAATCAACAAAATTAAAGTACATTTCTTCCTCTTGATTTAGTTCAGAAGAATATGTAATTGAAGAATATAAAAGTAAAAATAAAAAAAATATTTTTATCCAAACCATCTATACATTCCTATAATACCTGCACCAGCGTAAAAAAATTGTAAAAACAATATTCCATTGTGTTTTAATTTATAAGCCCAGATTCCAATTAACACTGCTGATAGCAATAATAATGAAAAGCCAATAAATTCTAATCCAATGTTAAATGCAACTAGTAGTGAATAAAGGATGGCTGTTTTTACGCCAATCCATTCTAAAAGTTTGTTTGAATTCAATTAAATATTATTTTTTCTTAATATTAATAGCGTTTTCTTTTCCGCGGTTTTCACCGATTTCAAATTCAACTGGCATACCTTCTTCTAAAGTATCAATACCAGCAGCTTCTAAAGCTGAGACATGAAGAAAAACATCTTTTCCTCCATCATCATTTTCTATAAATCCATAACCTTTGGTAGGATTAAACCATTTAATTTTACCACTTGGCATATTGTATTCTCCTTATTTATTATTCGGGGATTAAATTTATTTAACTTATATAAATATTGTATATTGATTAATTTAATACTTTAAATAACTAATAAGAAATTAATTTCAACAATTTTTTTTATTTTTATGCTTAGCTATAAACACGGATATCATGCTGGAAATCATGCAGATGTTATGAAACACATTATAATGCTTTACTTATATAATCTTGAAAAAAAAGTAAATAATTCAATAAGTTATGTTGATACTCATTCTGGTAATGGAATTTATAAATATATATCAAAATATATGGATAAAAATAAAGAGTATAAAGAAGGAATTAAAAAGATACAAAATTACAAAGGTAATAATATTTTAATTAGAAATTATCTTTCAACTATTTCTAAAATTACTGGAAAAAATAATTTTTATCCGGGATCACCTATATTTATTTCGTCCATAGCTAATGAAAAAGATAAATTATTTTTTTGTGAACTACACAATAATGAATATGAATTATTAAAAAAAAACTTAAACAAATATACCAATGCTAAAATTTTAAATGCTGATGGATTTAATTTTATTTTTAATAAAGTTAATAAAGAGAAGAATTATTTTGTATTTATAGATCCACCATATGAAATAAAAGATGATTTTGAAAAAGTAGAAGAGATACTAAATAATATTGATAATTTATTTTCAAATTCCAAAATCATAATATGGTATCCAGTTTTGAATATTTTGGAAAATGACTCCTTTATTCAGAATATTAGAAAAAAAGGTATAAGTAATATTATCAATGTTGAAGTTCCAATTATGAAATATGGAGACAATGTTGGAATGCAAGGGAGTGGCTTATTATTAATAAATTTTTCAAATAGATCTATAATGAAAAATCTCAAAGAGGTAATATACGAAATTCAAGACATTTTAAAACAAGAGGAAAATAGTACTAGGTTTAAATTAAGATATTTATAAATATGAAAAAAATTAATTTACTTGATGAAGATATCTATAAGTTATTTATAAAAATTGCTTTGCCAGCCTCAATTGGAACTATATTTAATAATCTCTATTCTTTAGTTGATACTATTTTTGCAGGTAGAATGATTTCTGAAACAGCTTTAGCAGCTATTGGTCAAACATTTCCTGTATATTTTATAATTATTGCACTTGGAATAGGACTGAGCATAGCTACAACAAGTAATGTTGCTAATTCTTTAGGAGAAAAAAATATTAAAAAAGCAAGTCATGCATTTTCACAATCTTTTGTTGTAACAATTTTAGTAGGTTTAGGTATAACTGTTTTTGGACTTTATTTTGGCAACATAATTTTAGAATCTATAAATGATGATCCAAAAACCCTTAAACTTTCATCATTGTATATGAACGTAATTTATTTAGGATCAGTCATAATTCTTTTACTCATGGTATGTAATTCTTGTTTATCAGCTCAAGGGGATACTAAAAGTTATAGAAATGTTTTAATTTTTAGTTTTTTTCTTAATATAATTTTAAATCCAATATTAATTACAGGAAAAATAATTAATTTTGAATTATTTATGCCAATGGGTATAACTGGAATAGCAATAGCCACCATACTGTCTCAAATAATTGGTCTGTTATATTTATTATATAAAATTTATAGAACAGAGATTTTTGAAAACTTTAAAAATAATTATTTAATTCCTAAATTAAGTTTAATTAAGGAAATTTCATTTCAGGCTATTCCAGCGGCATTAGGATTGATGATGATTGCTCTCGGATCATATATATTGTTATTTTTTGTCAGTCGTTTTGGTAATGATGCAATAGCAGGTTTTTCCTCAGCTGGAAGATACGAACAACTGCTATTCTTACCCTTGTTAGGATTAAGTACAGCAGTAACCGCAATTGTGGGTCAGAATTTTGGTGCTAAAAACTATGAAAGAATTTTAGAAACTTACAATAAAGCTATGATTACTGGTGTAATAATATTAACTATAGCAGGATTAATTTTATTTATAACTGCAGAAGATTCAATGAGATTGTTTACTGATGATAAAGAAGTAATTTACTATGGATCAATATATCTTAAAATATACGCACTTGGCTTTCCAGCTTTTCCATTCTTCTTTATTTCTAATGCTTCATTCCAAGGACTAAAAAAAGCAATAATAGTAATGTATATGGCCATACTTAGATTTGTATTAGTTCCTATAATTGTAATATTATTTGTAAATAATTTTATAGAAGAAAATTATATCTATATGTTTATTGGATTAACTCTTGTTCATTGGATAATTGGTATCTTATATTATTTTTATTCTACAAATAAAATTCGAAATATTCAAAGTAGCTATACTACACCTTGAAGATTTGGAACAAATAAAACATCATCATATTCTTTAGAAATAATTTTATTATTTTGTTTTATATACTTTATAAGTATTTGCTTGTTATTTTTTACAATAGGGCAAACAATAATTCCTCCATTTTCAATATGAGAAAAAATTTCATTTTGTACTTTTTTTGATGCTGCGGTAAATATTATTCTATCAAAAGGTATTTGTTCAATCCAACCATTATTACCATCATCGTATTTTGAAACAATATTTGTTAGTTTTAATTTCTCAAAAATATTATTAGAAACTTCATGTAAATTTTTAATTCTTTCAATAGTGTATACACGCCTTGCCAAGATTGATAATACTGCACACTGATATCCACTACCAGTGCCTATTTCTAATACCTTGTGGTTACTTTTAACATCAAGTAATTCAGTCATCCTTGCTACAACGTAGGGTTGACTAATTGTTTGATTATTTTCAATTGGTAAAGCTATATTTTCATAAGCTTGATTTCTGTAAGCTTCACTAATAAACTTTTCTCTTGGAATTTTTTCAATTGCAGAGAGAACTTCAGCATTACTAATACCTGACTCTCGTAACTCGAGTATTAATCTTATTTTCCTTACATCAAGCACTAGATAAGAGTATCAGAATTATTGAAATATTTTTTCAAAACTTCTGGAATTTTAATATTTCCATCTTTCATTTGATAATTTTCAAGAATAGCAATTAGTGTTCTTCCTACTGCTAACCCGGATCCATTGAGTGTATGAACAAAGATATTTTTATTTTCTAATTTATATCTTGTATTCATTCTTCTAGCTTGAAAATCATTACAATTAGAGCAGCTTGAAATTTCTCTATAAGTATTTTCACCGGGAAGCCACACTTCAATATCGTATGTTTTTGATGCTGAAAAACCCATATCACCAGTACATAAAGTCATAATCCTATAATGAATATTTAAATCTTGAAGAATACTCTCAGCGCTTTCAAGCATTCTTTCTAATTCATCTTGTGAATGCTGCGGCTCTACTATTGAAACTAATTCAACTTTAGTAAATTGATGCTGTCTTAACATACCACGAGTATCCTTACCAGCGGCACCAGCCTCTGATCTAAAACATGGGGTATAAGAAGTTACTCTCATGGGTAATTGATTTTGGTTAAGTATTTCATCTCTAACCATGTTTGTTAAAGGAACTTCAGCAGTTGGTATTAACCAATGATCTTCCCCAGCAGTAAATAAATCTTCACCAAATTTAGGTAATTGCCCTGTACCAAAAAGAGAAGAATCTTTAACCAAAAAAGGTAAATTATATTCAATATAACCATTTTCATTCGTATGCTTATCTAACATAAAATTTGCTATTGCTCTTTCCAACTTAGCAAGTTGATTTTTTAATAAAACAAATCTAGAACCTGATAATTTAGATGCAGTTTCAAAATTCATTAAACCTAAATTTTCCCCTAATTCAAAATGAGTTTTAGGATTAAAATCAAATCCTGGTTTTTCACCCCATTCTCTGTATTTTGTATTGTCTGCTTCATTGCTTCCTATAGGTACAGTCTTATCAGCTATATTTGGAAGTCTTGAGAGGATAGTTTTTAGCTCCTCTTCTTTAATAGTCTCAAGTTCCTTTAAATTATTAATTTTATTTTTAATTTCATCAACTTTACTCATTTCAGATGAAGCATCTTTATTTTCACTTTTAAGTTTACCAATATTTTTAGAAATAGAGTTTCTCTCTGCTAAAAGGTTCTGAAGAACAGTCTGAGTTTCTCTTTTAACTTTATCTAGTTCTAATATTTTATTTGATATTGGATGCTCACCTCTTTGTTTCATATAATTATCAAACTCTGTTGGATTTTCTCTGATAAAATTAATATTATGCATTACTTATCTTTATTTTTTTGTATTAGTTTTGCAATATAAATTGAAACTTCGTATAAAAATATAATTGGCAGAGCTAAACTTATTTGACTAAATGGATCAGGTGGAGTTAAGAATGCTGCCGATAAAAATGCTAATACAATTGCATATTTTCTAAATTTTTTAAGTGATTCATAAGTAACCATCCCTACTCTTGCCATTAAAGATAAAACAACAGGAAGCTGAAATGCTAAACCAAAAGCAAAAATAAATCGCATCATAAGGGATAAATATTCTCCCATCTTAGCTTCTAATCGAATAGGAACTCCACTAGAGCCAAGGTTTTGATAAGATAGGAAAAAAGACCATGCCAATGGCGCAATAATATAATAAACCATCGATCCACCTGCGAAAAATAAAATTGGTGTCGCAACTAAATAGGGTAAAAAAGCTCTCTTTTCCTTTTTGTATAATCCTGGTGCAATAAATCTCCATATTTGTATTGCAATTAATGGGAATGAAAAAAATAAAGCAAAGAAAAAAGCTATTTTTAATTCTGTAAAAAAAGCTTCTTGTAAAGCTGTATATATAAAACCTTGACCTTTATCTTTATCAAATAGTTCTACTAGAGGACTGGCTAAAAAGGCAAATAATTCATCTGCAAAGTAAAAACAAACAATAAAGATTAATAAAATATATAAAAAACTCCATAGTAGTCTTTTTCTTAACTCGGTGAGATGCCCTATTAGAGACATTTCTTCAAATTTTTCTTCAGCCATTACAAAAATAAATTAATTTTTTTTTGAAAATTCATTCTCGGTCATTTTTACTGTTTCTTGAACT
>CABYKC010000014.1 GCA_902519435.1 uncultured Alphaproteobacteria bacterium | reverse complement strand
ATAAAAATATATCAAAATATACAAACAAAAGAGGAATAATATGAAAAATAAATTATTACTAATCTTGATGTCTTCCATTTTTTAATGTTTGGCTCTGCATTTGCTGGTGAAAAATATGAATTTACTGGAACCGCATATAATACAAGTGGCTTTGAAGCACCGATAGTAACAGCTAGTGAAGCTCAAATTTGGAACTGGAGCAATGATTCTTTTTGGATTTATGATGATGCTCCAGAAGGGTGGCCTAAAGAAGTTATGGCAGACTGTAAGGGTAAAGGTATTGCAAATAAAGATGGCATACCTCTAGCAGGATTTTTTATGTGTACAGTTCATGACACTGATGGTGATCTTTTTCTGACAAGTGGAAGTTGGGAACCCGCTAAAGGTGGAGGAGATTGGACATTTATTTCAGGAACAGGTAAGTTTGAAGGAGTGACTGGTGGAGGTAGCTATTTAAATGGTGTTCAATTTATGGGTGGTGATACCTTAAATTTTGTTACGTCAATAGAAATGCCAAACTAAATTATTTAGAAAGGAGAAATATGGTTAGAATACAGTGGATTATGAAACCTTTCCCTGGTCAAAACGATCAGGCAATGGAAAATGTTAAAAAATTTGCAAAGTTATGGAAAGATCAAGGTGCTAACAAATGCACAATAGCAATTATGTCTGGAAATATGTGGGGTCATATTTCTTTTAATTGTAATTTTGATAATTTTGAACATTTAGGCAAAACGAGAGACTTAGTTAGAAGTCATTCAGATTTAAAACTTATGATTAATGATGGAAGTAAGCTAGGTGAAATAGTTCAAGAAAACACGTACAGTATAGTTGAAAATTACTAAAACTTTAAATAAAAAATATAAAGTAGGTATAAAATGTCATTAATGGTTTGGATCAAAGTTCATATTAAAGAAGGTAAAATGGATGAATATATAAACTTACATAACTCTACAAATGGAAGGGCTTACACTTTATCGCAAGAAGGGTGCAAAAGTATTATTAGATCCATAGATACAGAAAATAAAAATGTTTTACTTTTAACCGAGGAATGGAGTAGTATGGATGATTGGGATAAATATATAGCTAAAAGAGAAAGTGGTGAAGAAGACGATAATTTTTTAAAGAAGATAGAAAATCTTCTTACCGATAAAGGTCACGAAATCACTTTTTCAGAAATAACTAAATAAAATGGCAATCCCTATAAAGTTAAACTGCCAAAAAATGACCCTGATGGAGAACACGACTAATTCTTTTAAATAACTACCAAACTTATTGTGACGAAAATTAATGAATATTAGATTTTATATAAAGATTATAGTTGGTTTATTGATTGTTAAATTTGCATTTGCAGAAGTTATAGATGTTGATAATCAAGAAATGATAAAATTATCAAATCTTAATATTCCAATTGTAGATGTAAGAAGAAGTTCAGAGTGGGATCAAACCGGCGTTATTCCAAATAGTATTTTACTAACTTTTTTTGATGAAGAGGGGAATTATAATTTTGATGAATGGTACGAAAAATTACAATTAGAAATCAATGTAACTGATCCAATAATCTTAATTTGTAGATCAGGAAAAAGATCTAAGGTAGTCGCTAATATGATAGATGAGAAATTTAATACTATTATTTACAATGCACAAACTGGAATCAACTCTTGGATTAGTAAAAAATTAATTACAGTTAAGCCAAAATTAACTAATTAAAAAAATAGTTTTAAATTAAATTTTAAATAGATTTATTGAATTCTATAGGATGCTTCTTTCAAAAATTTTTCTTCAGGTATCTTAGTTTTTTTCTCATTCTTTCTTAATTCTATAAGACAGTGGTCAATGAGATCAATTTTAGCATTTAAAAATTTAATATTTTGTGGAATAGGGATGTGAATAGGGTATCCTTTGATAAACTCTACATGTAAGTCGTATCCACCCATATAAAATTCTTTTAAGATCTTACCTTTATTTGAGAGATAGTTATTCGATGACTCATGAATAATGGCACTTGCTTTGGAATTATTTCTTTCCAAAGACTCAAATAAAGCATTATTCTTAATAATTTCCATTGTGTAGGGGTAGAGTTCTAACTTTTTCATATCACTAAAGGATAATTCTTTATCAAAAGGCGTTAATTGTAATGTTTCTAATCTTACGTAATTGATAATTGCAGGTGCATTATCAAAAAGAGCAGCGTAAAGGCTTACAACAATTCTCGTTCCTGTAAAATCAACCGTAGTAAGCTCATACCCACATAAACTGACATCATCTTTTTCATCAAAAGCAACTAAAGGATCAAAATAAAATGTTCTTTTAGGATATTCCTGTGCTTCCGTAATAATGAGTTTGTCATTTCCCTGATCAAGCGGAAGTTCTTTCTTAATAAATTCTTTGGAACTTAATAATTGATCCCCTTTAGCAGCACCAGCTAGAAGGAGAACAATAATAAGGAGGGAGAATAGAAAAATTATAATTCTTTTGATAACTGGTGCCACTAAAACTTCTATAAAAATAAAATTTGATAAAAATGAGAAATGATTAAGGTAATATTAAGATCAAAAATTTAAGTTTAAAAAATTAACTAGCTTTAGCGATTGCTTCTTCTAATTCTTGGAAAGCTTTTGATGCTTTTAATTTTGGCTCCGAAGTATCAGTTGATTTTATTTGTTTCATTAAAATCTTATCTGCTTCACTGAAACGTAATTTAAGTAAAATGTAGACAACGTATTTAGTGCCCTTAGTTTGCACAGCAATTTCTTCTATTTTATATCCTGTAGTTGATGCTTCTCTAACAGTTGTATTACCAACAGATGTCATTTCAGTTGCAAGTGTTTCATCATCGTTTAATCCAACTTGATCAATCATTGTATTAATTTGAAGTGTCACTCTTGAGTCTAATGTTAATGCTAATGATTCTAATGCTTGATTTTCAGCAAACTTTCTTGCACTCTGAAGATTTGAACTCTCCCAAGTTGCAGTTGCAAAGGCAGCTACTTTTCCACCATCAGGAGGAATTAAAAACCACTGAGGAATATTTTCCACACTTTGCACTATTTCTGCTTTTTCTTCCTCTTCTTGTTCTTGAGCTGCTTCTTCAGCAATTTGTTCTTCCGTTTTCTCTTCCTTCATTGCACCTTTATTTAATGTAAATTCGCAGCTTATGGTTTCTCCATCATCATTAGTAAAATCTTTTCCTTCATTTAAAATCAGTTCTTCATGAGAAGTAAATTTACCCTCAATTCTTCCAGCATTACTATTTAGACCTAATTTATCATTTTTAAGAACCTTACCTCTATATTTTGTAGGTTTAAATTCTTCTCCCCAGTCAACTTTAGCTTTTCCATCTTTAATTGTTAAAACAACATCTTGAGACTGATCAAAGTATGCACAAGGATTAGTGCCATACCACTCACCATCATAGTTACTGGCAAGTAAATTTGATGATAAAAATAAGATAGCTATAAAAGGAAAGATTTTTTTCATATTATGAAGTTATTTATAGCAAATAGACTACTTTTAAAAGATTATTAGTTATCCCTTTTTCTTATAATATAGGATTTCTCA
Organism: uncultured Alphaproteobacteria bacterium; assembly: GCA_902519435.1. Next base: position 12,520 of record CABYKC010000014.1, on the reverse strand, counting down.
ATTTTTCTAAAATTCTCAATATCACCAAGCATTTGACCAAAATCAGAGTAATCATAATCATCAAAGAAATTTATCTTTTCTTTTGTTCCAATAGCCATAAGTAATTCAATTACTTCATTTTGAGAAAAAAATTCTTCATCAGGAAAATGTACGCGTAAATTATATTTTTGCTGAGCTTTTGATGTTGGAATAGAATGTTTAATATTTGCTTCAAAAAAATTGATAGTGTCTATTTCGTTGGGAAAAATTTTATTTACCGTTAATGAATCTTCATAGGGTGACCATTGAAAAATAGAGACATACATATCTTCCATTGTTTGAAGTGTTAATTCTAATGTTTCATTTGATTTTCTTTTTTTCTTTAAATTTATAGGATACGAAATGAATTCATTTTTATTCATAGAAATTCGAAAATTAAAATTATCAGATTGTTTTGGCAGTTTTTTTAAAACAAAGTTACCTTTTCTTTTAACTTCGAATATGTCGTTACCTGCACTTGCAAATTTACATTCTTTTCCATTATCAAATTTTAATGGTTCATATTTGGTTATGATAATATTCCCAATTGAGCGGAATGAATTAGTAAATATCTTACAATTATTTTCATCTTCACTGAATTGACAAACTTGAGTTGATTCAGCAGATATTGTTTCTTCACCAGATGCTTCTCTTCTTGCTTTATCAAAAAGTCTATCTTTAGCAACTACACATGCTTCTTCTTTAGACATTTTAATTCCATAAGGCTCACTTACTTCAACATTATTTAAGGTAATCGCATGCAACTTTAAGAATATAAAAAAAGGAAATAGAAAATATAATAGAAACAAAAATTTATTGCGTAACTTTTTCATAACAAGCTTTAATAATTTTTTCCGTTTTATTTATAAACTCATCACTTGGATTGCTAAATGATATATAATTTTCCTCTTGTTCAATTAAATCAACCATACTGTATATGTAACATACACAAAAATCATTATACTGACTTCTAGATATATTATTATAATTTTCTGTATCATAGTTAGCTTGACATTTTTTAATCTCTTTTTCTATTGCATCTGTTGCATTTACTTCTACTGGCTCAGAAACAGGCTCAACAATATTAACAATCATTACTACGCTTGGCAGTTTAATTTCATATAAATCAACTAAATCTAATTTTTGAGAATTTTGAGTTGGCTTTGATGAATTTACAAATCTCTTTACTCTATCAATTGTAATTGCAATGTTTACATCTTCAGGGATAAATCCAGATTGTTCTAAAAAAAAAGTAGCATCAAGTTTTCCAACAGCAACACCTATCAGATCTCCTGTGTCAGAAAATATTGGTCCACCACTATTTCCCTTATTTACTTTGGATGTTAATTGAAAAGTTCCTAAATCATCAGCGAGACCAGTTGTTTTACTTACAATACCTTCGGTTAAAGATGGTGATGAATCTCCAAGATCAAGACTTAAAGGAAATCCCATAACTAAAGCACTTTGCCCTGTTCTTAATTTATAATTATCAGGAATAGTAAGGGCGAAGATTGAATCGTATGGTCGGTCTAAACTTAAAAGCGCTAAGTCGTCATATTCTGATACTCTTTCTACTTTAGCTACACGTAATTCGCCAAGACCGTTTCTAACAAATAATCTATCTGCACCCTCGATAACATGTCTGTTTGTTACAATATGTTTTCCATTATTTATAATAAAACCACTTCCTGTATAAATCTCATCTCCCTCATAAATTGGAAATGATTCAATTTGATTGAGAGGAGGAAGTGAATATCGAGGTTTAGGTTTAGCAGGTATAACTTTTTTTTCTTCCTCTTCTTCCTTTTTCTTTCTCTCAGCAATAATAATTTCTTTTTTACTATTAATCCATTTACTTATACTTGAACTCATCAACATGTTGCCAGATTGTCTATATAACAATGCTGCTCTTTCTCTTTTTTCAATTGCTAAATCTAATTCTCCATTAAACCAGTACAATCGACCTAAATAATCATGAACTTTAGGGGTGTCTGTATTTTTAATAATAAATTTTTCCAACGTTGAAATTGCTTTTTTTCGGTTTTCTGTTTGTTCCAAAAATTTTGCATATGTTAAAAATAATTGTTCGTTAGATGGTTGCAGGTCAATAAATTCTATAAATCTTTTTTCTGCTTCTTTTTTTTGACCATACTTACTTAATACCAAAGCTAATGTTAATTCAGCATCTAACAGATCAGGATTTAATCGAAGAGCAATACTGGCATATCTTTCTGCAAGCTTTAGATTTCCAAGAGCGTAACTGGATTGAGAAAGCCCAACTTTATACATTGGTTCACTTGGATCCTGAAGATTGGCATCCATGAAAAACTCATTTGCTTTCTGAAATTTTTGAAGAGAAAAATATAGTTTCCCCAAAAGATAAGATTGTTTAGCTATTTGTTCATTTGTGTTGGGGTCAATTGTTTTTAATAATTCTAAAGCTTCTTTATTTTGATCAATTTCCATTAGATTTTGTACATCAGAAAACTGCTCCTCAATTGATTTTGCTAAGGCCAAATTTAGAGGAAAAATTACACAGAAAACAATTAATAGTTTCATAAATTTCATATTAATTTTATAATATATCTTTAAAAATTTAGATATATGAGAATTATACTTTTAGTACTGTTTTTGATCTTTTCATACAAATTAGTAGCGAATGAAGTGCAGGTAATTGAACTTCATGATCAAAAAACTTTGGATCAAATGGTGATAGATAATATCAACTATGATGCACCCGAAGATGAGTTTCAAACTGCTTTTGATTTTATTCGAGATAAAAAATGGAAGGATGCTGAAATTTCTTTTCAAAAATTTATTAAAAAATATCCTGATAATCAATTATCTGGGTCTGCTCACTATTGGTTAGGTGAAATATATATATTCAATAAAAAATACCGCGATGCAGCTCTAAGTTTTGCTGAAGGTTTTCAAAAATTTCCAAATAGTATTAAGTCTGATGACATGTTGTATAAATTAGCAGTAACTTTATTTGAAGTTAATAAATCGAATGAAGCATGTCGTACAATAGAAAAACTCAATAATGAATTTCCAAAATCAAAAAATAAATCAGTAGCCAATGAACTTTACTATAATAAATGTAAAGCGCAAGTAGTCACTATATCAAAAAAATTATCAAAAATTAACAAAAAGGAAATGGTAGTAGATGTTGTTAATTTAAATGTTCGTCTTAAACCAACTACCAATTCTCAAATTCATTCTAAATTAAACATTGGTGATAAAGTAATAATTATTGCTGAGAATGATAATTGGTATGAAATTGAGAATATAGATGGAGTTAAAAAATATGTTTATAAAAGTTATCTCAAAGAATACGTAAATGATGATTTAAATAACATGTTAATCATTGCTTCTAAAGATAAAAAGGAGCTTCAAAAAAAACTTAATAAAAATACATTAGGCAATCTCGAAATTACAAAAAAAGAAACAAATAAAAAAAATAAAAAAAGTAAACAAATTGCAAAATCAAATGAAACAACAAATCTAACTATAGAAGAGGATACTAAGGGACCTATCATTTCAACTTCCTTAAATGTAGTCGCTAAAGATTTTGAAGCAGTTATTAAAGGAACTTTAAAAGATGATAGTGAAATTCGAAGACTAACAATTGATGGTGACCCAGTATCAATAGATAATAACAAGTTTAATAAATCAATTTTTGTATCAGATGATAATTATGAATTAAAAATAATTGCTTTTGATAAACATGGAAATAAATCAGAAGTAGAAGTAAACATCACTCAAGAAGTATCTGAAGAAATTATTAATTTAGCTAAATTAGATCCACTATCTATTCGAGGAAAACAAAATCTAAATGCTGTAGCTCTCATTATTGGTGTAGAAAAATATGAAAATACTTTTGATGCACAGTTTGCTGTCAATGATGCAAAAGTGTTTCAAGGATTTGCAAATAAAGTTTTGGGTGTACCAAAAAATAATATCAAAGTACTAACCAATGAAGAGGCAAGTAGAATTAATACAAAAAAAGCACTTCTCAAATGGTTGCCAAAAAGATTAAAAGAAGAAAAGACGGATGTCTATTTATTCTATTCTGGACATGGTCTTGCCAGTCCTGAAGAGCAAAATCTCTATCTATTGCCTTACGAAGGAGATCCAGAGTTTCTTGATTATTCATCTCTAACAAGAAAAGAAATATTTAATGATATTAATAATCTTAATCCCAGATCAGTCACTGTGTTCCTAGATACCTGTTATAGCGGTGAAACCCGTGATGAAGAGGTTTTATTAGCATCAGCTAAACCAATATTCATTGAGGCAGAAGAAGAGGAAATACCAGCTAAATTTACTGTTTTTACAGCATCAGCAAATAATCAAATAGCAAGTAGCTTTAAAGAGGCAGAACATGGCTTATTTTCCTATTTTATGATGCAAGGCTTAGAAGGAAAAGCCGATACGAATAATGATAAACAAATAACGGCCAATGAATTGTTTGCCTACCTATCAAGTAATGTATCAAAACAAGCTGAAACCATAGGCAGAGAACAACAACCACAATTACTGGGAGGAACTGATCGAATTATTGCTCAATGGTAACAAAACACTTTAAATCTTCATCCATAATTGTTTTTATTTTTTTTATATCCTTTATTCTTACTTCTAACATTTTTGCAAAAAGTAAATTTAATTTACAAGATTACATTGAAGGATTGTTTATTGGAGAAGATTTAGATCCAAAATATGGAAAATATGAAGAAATAATTATTCCAGAAGATATATATAATACTGAGAATACTTTAAACGTAGATTTAAAAAGAAAGTCAGTTGAAAAAGTAATATTTAGATTTGTCAAAAAAAAATCAAGTTTAACCAAATATCCCTCTAAGGCTATTGAAGGCATAATTTGGTTAGAATTAATGTATAATGAAATGATCCGTGAACCAAAATCAGTTCAGCCAGAAGCAATTAAAGATATATGGCAAGCACGAGAAGATATTCGTAAAAGTATGGGGTTTTCAAATTTATCTACCCAAGAAGTCATTAATCGATATTTTCTTTTATCTATTTTACTCAAAGATGCAAAAGTTGAAAAGCAATCACTTGATAGATCATTAAAAAAAAGAAAGAAAATTTTAAAAGATTTAAAATCAGAAATTAACAAAGCTAAAAAAAATTATTTATCATCAATGGATGAAGATGAATTGGCAAAATTTGAAAAAAATAATCCTTTTAATAAAAATAATATTACTAAAAGTGATAATAATCAAAAACCAAAAAATACTTCAGTAATTGAACCAGAAATTACGATTACATCTGATCTTGAAACAAAATTAATTCAATTAAAAGATCTTTTTGACAAGGGATTAATTAGTGAAGAAGAATATAGTACCAAAAAACAAGAGTTGCTTGATGAGTTTTAATTTAAAATTTTTATTAGTAGTTATTTTTCTTACTTTTATTCCTCATACATCATATGCATTTGATAGAGATTTAAATATATTTAAAAAAACTATTGAACGTTCTTTAAACGATTATGAAAAAGAAATTAATAAATTAAAAAAGTCAAAATTATTAGAAGGAGAGCAAATAGATGAAGCAGCAAAAGAATTTCTTGATCTTTTAAAATTTTCATCTGATACATTAAATGAAGAAGATATTTATACAGCTATAGAGTCAATTGACTTTCTTACAAAAAATATTGACTCTGCATTAAAAATTATACCACCTGAAACAATAACAACATTAGAAGACATAGATTTTAAACAATTCAGTGAAGAACAAATAACAATGTTAAGTGAGATCATGACGGGAATGAATAGAAAAAAAATGAATGATTTTAAAGAAATAGTTACAAAAATGGTTGTTCTAGAAAACGAAGGATTTGAAGCTGAAAATTTTATGAATAATTTACAAGATTTAGATATGGGATTAGCTTTGTTAAATGATGAAAATATGGATCTTGAGTTTGAATTAACAGGATTATCTAATAAAAAATTAGAAGATGTTGCTAAAGATTTAGATACATTTGATAAAGAACTTCAAAATATTGAATTAGAAAAGGTTACCGGTGAGATAAATAATTTATCTGACTCTATTAGTACCTCGACACCTAATGTCAGTGAAGGTTTTAAAGAAGTATCATCTTCAATTAGTAATAATTTAGATAATTCTAAGATTATTAATTCTACAGAACAGGTAGCTAGTACAGTTGCTGAAACTAATGTAGCAGAAGTTACAGAAGAGGTTGCATCTACGGTTGCAGAAAGTAATGTTGCAGAAGTAACAGAGGAAGTTGCATCGACGGTTGCAGAAAGTAATATTGCAGAAGTAACAGAAGAAGTTGCATCGACGGTTGCAGAAAGTAATATTGCAGAAGTTACTCAAGAGGTAGCAGAAACAGTAGCAGAAAGTAGTATACAAGAATTTGTAGAAACTGCAGAAAATATACAAGAGATTGTTGAAGAAGTTGTAGAAGAAGTTGTTGAGGAAACAGTCGAAGTAGTTGAAGAAGTTCAAGAAAACGTTAGGAAAACTAATTGGGCTTCTGAAAACGCTCAAGCTCTCTTGAGATGGGGAGACTATGGTATTAAAAATGCAGAATGTTGGATTGATGATGATGGATATTCTGTACGATGTGAATGGTGACGATGGATATTCTGTTCGATGTGAATATTAAGTAAAAAATTGATTAAATTTATTTAACTTTTAAAATTAAAAGTGTTAATTTCTTCTTAATGTTTTCAACTAAAAATTATAAATTTATCTTAATTTTCTTAATTAATATTTTAATAATTTTTTACTCATTTGCGAGTTATTCATTTACAATTTCAATTCCTTCAAATTCATTTCCCTCAACAAATGATGAACTTTTTGAACAAGAAGAATTTATTTCTCAATTAATTAACCAAGACTATGAAGTATATTATGGTCATGCTGGACTGCGAGATGTAGCAAATAAAAAAAGCTGTTTAAATGCCACTGTTCTATATTCCTTAAACAGATCATCATATTCTGGAGCAGTTACACTCAAAGGTATGAAAAATACCTACAAAAGAACAAAAAGATTTACGTTTGAAGGTCAAACGAAAAATAATCAAATATCATTTGAAGCACGTGATGGGGAAAATTTATACGGCATAGAGTTAGTAGGAAATTATATGTTTGTTACATACGGTAAAAATTTAGAATGCCGTGTCATGATAGAAGTTCGAAAACTTGGAAATGATACACTTAATTATATGTTGGAGCACCGTACAAAAGGTTTATTACCTTTGCCTCTAAATGAATTTGCTTCTGTCATTGATCTTGAAGAAGTTGACGTGGACACAACAACAACATTAACCGTACAACGTGATGAAGATGGTCCTGAAATCATTATGGAAGATAGTTATGTAGCCAATGAAGATTTTGTAGTAGAAATATTAGGGCGAGTAACAGATCAAAGTCCTATTGGTATTCTTAAAATAGATGGTGATAGAGTTTTAGTCGAAAAGACCGGAGAGTTTTCACACCGTTTATTTGTTGGCTTTGAAGGACAAGAAGTAGATGTTGTAGCAATAGATAAGTTTGGTAATCGAAGTGCAAAAACAATTATTCTTGAAAGACAACAAACTATTACATCGAGAAAATACGATCCATTAAATCCTTTAAAAAATTCAACAAAAAATATTAATACAAAAAATGCTGCTTTGATCATTGGTGTCGAAGATTATGAATGGACACACAGTGCACCGTTTGCAAAAAATGATGCAACATTATTTAGGGATTTTGCTTCTAGAACACTTGGAATACCAGAAGAGAATATAAAAACATTAGTTAATAAAGAGGGAAACAGATTAAATACTAAACGAATGTTAAAGCGATGGTTGCCACAAGTAATTAGTGAAGGTGCAACTGATTTTTATTTATATTTTTCAGGTCACGGACTTGCAACAAATGATGGAAAAGATTTATACCTACTTCCTTATGATGGTGATCCTTTATTATTAGAAGATAGTGCTCTGACAAGAGAAGAAATTTTTACTACAATTAATTTATACGAACCAAATAATGTTATTGCATTTCTTGATACGTGTTACAGCGGAACATCAAGGGGTGATAAAAGTTTACTAGATAATGCGAGACCTATTGCAATAGAAGTAGAAGATAAAGGTGTGCCAAATAACTTTACTGTTTTTACGGCGTCTGCAAATAATGAAATAGCGAGTAGTTTAGAAGGGGCGAAACACGGTTTATTTTCATATTTTATGATGAAAGGATTAGAGGGTAGTGCAGATTTAAATGAGGATAATAAGATTACTACAGGTGAACTTCATGCATTTATATCAAAAAAAGTACAGCGTGAGTCCATGCAACTAGGCCGTTCTCAAACACCACAAATTAGTGGTGATACAAATAAAGTTCTAGTTGAGTGGTAAAGTTATTATTAATTTTCATTTCTTTTACTTTTATTTCAGTAAAATCATTTGCTGAAATACCATTCAAAAATAAAAGCTTTGAAAGCTATGATGAAGTTTTTTTACAAGGTTTAGAATATTTTGAGAATCAACGATTTGATGATGCTGGTGAATTTTTTAAATTTTTTTTAGATAAAGACTCTGATAATGAATCAGCGCCTCGAGTACTATTCTATTATGCAATGACATTTTATTTGCAAAATAATTTTATGGCTGCAGCAATAGCATTTGAAGAATTAATAAATAATTACAAGGATAGTGAAATTGTATCTTCACCAGAACTTTCTTATTATCTTGCTAAAACAATTTATCAAATTGAAGAAGATAATCCTAATGTTTGTATAACTGTAAATTATTTATTAGATTCATATCCCAATAATCCATTAACAATAAAATTACTAGAAGAAGAAAATGCATTGGGTTGTAATAAAAATAAAACTATTAAGCAAGAAACTAAGAAAAAAGAAGAGCCGAAAATTTTTATTTATCAAGATGGTATTGAAGTACCCATAGCTGTTACAGATTTCTATTCAGTAGATGGATTATCTTCAGGCTATGGAAGAGATATCGGAAATTTAATAAATTTTAATCTTGAAAGATCTGGAACTTTCAAACCTTTAGATAAAAATTTATTCATCCAAAATATTGCCTCCTTAAACAATAAACCAATATTCGAGGATTGGAAGATTATCAAAACACCGTATCTAGTGTCAGGAAAAGTAACTGAGTCAGCGGACAGATTAAGTATAGAATTCCGTTTGTACAAAGTTGATGAGCAACGACAAATAATAGGAAAAAAATATGAAACTAGTAAAAAAAATTGGAGACGAGTTGGACATATAATTTCTGATGCAATATTTGAAGCAATTACATCAACAAAAGGAATATTTGATACTCGTATTGTTTATGTTGCCTCAACAGGATCAAAAGATAATGAACAAAGACGTTTAGCAATAATGGATCAAGATCAAGAAAACCATGTATTTCTAACTGATGGCACATATCTAGTAGCTACACCTTCATTCTCACCTAATGGCAATAAAATAACTTACGTATCATATGTTATAAATAATAATCCACGAGTTTTTGTTTTTGATATTGAAACAGGTAAACAAGAAATTGTTGGAGAATTTCCAGGAATGACTTTTGGACCAGTTTTTTCACGTGATGGAAATAAAATTCTTCTTTCATATGCTGATCCAGAAGTAGGAAATAGTGAAATATATATGTTAGATTTAAAAACACGTATTTCGAAAAGATTAACGAATAATTCCAGCATCGATGTTTCACCGAGTCTTTCTCCTGATCAACGTCAAATTGTTTTTAATTCGGATAGAAGTGGAAGAAGACATCTTTATGTCATGAATTCGGATGGCTCAGGTATAAAAAGAATAAGTAAGAACAATGGAAGCTATTATGATCCAGTTTGGTCACCAAGAGGTGATTTAATTGCTTTTACGAAACAAGAAGGAGGACAGTTTTACATTGGGGTTATGAATATTGATGGATCAAACGAAAGAATGGTAGCAAAATCTTTTCATGTTGAAGGTCCAAAATGGTCTCCGAATGGAAAAAATCTTATTTATTATAAAACAGAAAGAACATCAGCAGATGGTAGCGATGGGAAATCTAGTTTGTATATGATTGATTTAAGCGGCTACAATGAAAGAGAAGTTAGTACACCACTTGGAGGAGTGCAACCTGATTGGTCGCCTTTAATGCATTAAATATGAGATATTTTATTTTTATAGTAATTTTATTTTTCTCCACTTTCACTTTAGCAGAAAATTACAATGGCGTTTGGGAGCGAATTGGTAAGAGTTGTTATGGATTAGGTTGGTTTGATGACATTATGAAAAATAATATTAACGTTACTGGTAATACCGTAACATTAGGTCCTCATTTTGGTAAACTTAGAAAAAGCCTTACAGGCAAAAGATCGATTGGGATGAACATCGATCAATGGGGTCATTTTAGAGCTAAAATTAAAGGCAATGAGTTACACGGAAAATTTACCCCTACTTTTGAAAATGATTCATGGAATAAAATAAAAAAATGTACTTTTAAGTATGCAAAGAAAAATAGTAGCAACAACCTAGATAAACAAATTACTGAAACAAAAGCCAAAAAGATTAAAACAACACCTGGTATCAGCAAAGGTTCACAAGAAGATTTAATTGTTAATGTTGGTGATCGCGTATTCTTTGGTTACGATAGTGCCGATTTAGATACAGATGCACAAGAATTATTACAAGATCAAGCTGCGTGGTTAAATCAAAATCGTGATGTCAATGTTACAATAGAGGGTCATACAGATGAAAGATCTACATTTAATTTTTCTTTAGCTATTGGAGAGAGAAGAGCGCAAGCAGTAAAAAACTATCTTATTGGATTAGGTATAGATCCACAAAGAATTACAACTGTAAGTTATGGAAAATCTAGACCAGCAATTACTGGTTCAAATGATGGTGCCTGGGCACAAAATAGACGTGCTGTTACAATAGTAAATTAATACTTTTCATTTTATTAATTCAGGATAATATTAAATTATGAAAGTATTTATTGTTTTAATTGTAATATTTATCTCACAAAATCTTTTTGCTACTGATCTCACAATCATTCAACAAATTGAAAGATTAAATCGAGAATTAAGCGATTTAAGTAAAGAAATTTATAATCAATCACCATCTGAAAATAATTTAAAATCTAGTCTGACAGCTATTGATATACGAATATATGATTTAGAAAAAGACATGAAGAATCTTACATTAAACCTTGAAGAATTAATGTTTGTCTTAGACGATCTAACACAAAAATTTGATCAATTAGAAACCCAAATGATCTTTATTGAGTCAAAAGTATTGCAAAATAATTAATATTTTCAATCTAAATTTATAGAATAATACCCAAAAATTTAATAAGTTAAAATAAGATTTATGATTAGATTTATTTTAATAGTCTCAATTTCTTTCCTTGTATCAAGTAAAAGTTTTGCTGATTTAAATGAAATATCTCAATTAAATAAAATATTAAAGAAAGGGTATGAAGATCATTATATTCCTTACATTGACAAAAAGTCTTCATCAAACATATTTAATTGTGTTGTGCACAAATTTCAATTCCAGGAAAAAATTAAAACAAAAGTTCAAACTTATAATGTTCCAATAAAAGATAGAGATACTGTTATATTTCAAGCTTCAGATAATTTCCATTTTACTTCTATGTTAATGGGCGGTGAAAAAACCGCTTTATATTACAAATCATCAAGACTTAATCAGAAGATTTTTATAGGCTCTGATGATTATGATAAAATTAATTGGCATTTTATACTCCCACAAAAATCAAGTAATTATAAATATAATGCTAAATTAACTGGTTTAAAAAAAAATAAAATAAAACTCGATGTTGAAATAAAATTTAATACTAAAAATAATAATTTTGAAGCAAGTTTTTATGGCTCAGATGTTAAAAAAGAAACAGATTATTATTACATAAAAGTGTTTTCAAACTGTGATGGTAAGTTAATGGCTTTAGATAAAAAACAGGAAAATATAAAATTAGCAAATAATAGTAATACAAATGTTTCTAGAGGTGTTTACTGTTTAGGTGGTTCAGGATTAATCTACGGACCTTATTTAAAAGGAAAAGATTGTGGTTTTGGGCTTACAAAACTTGATGCTAAATATTATCAAAATAATAAAATATTAAAAGATTCAGGTATACAATTTTATGCAAATAATCCATCACAAATAAGTATTTGTGGAAACCAGAAAAGTAGTTGCGGTAAAGACATTGAATTTACCTGCAATATGCTAAAAAATAAAAAAAAGAACAACTCCTTAAGTAATGTGAGTGATCAAAGAATTGAAAAATTGTTTTGTTCACATAATGAATATTTAGATAATAATTTGATTGCTAAAAAAGAGACAAAAGAAGATACTTTTGATAAAAAAATTGAGATTGTAGATTTATTTGAAGAAACAAATGAGACTCAAAAAGAATTAGACTATCTTTTATCTACATTCCAGTTAGATAAAGTATGTGAAAAAAAAGAAAATATTAAAACA
>CABYKC010000013.1 GCA_902519435.1 uncultured Alphaproteobacteria bacterium | reverse complement strand
CTTCATGAAGTGTTTGTGAAATACCCAAATCAAAGTGAATTTGTTTTTAAAAACCTATCAATAAAAATTTCAAAAAATGATCGTATTGGTCTGTTAGGGAATAATGGAAGTGGTAAATCAACTTTTCTTCGTACCATTCTTAATGAAATAAAAATTACTAAAGGTAAAATTAAGTTGAAAAAAAATTTAGAATTTTCTTATTTTGATCAGATGCGTAATGATCTTAATGGAAGAAAATCAATTAAAGATATTTTAGTTCCCTCTGGAGGAGACTATTTAAAAGTTCAGGGAAGAGATAGGCATGTCTGTAGCTATGTGAAAGATTTTCAGTTTGACCCTAAAAATGTTAATCATACGATACAAACATTATCAGGAGGAGAGCAAAATAGATTACTTTTAGCAAAAGTATTAGCTAATCCCAAAACTGGACTTATATTAGATGAGCCAACAAATGATCTAGATTTAGAGACGCTAGATCTGTTAACTGAAATGTTATCAAATTATAATGGAACATTACTAATAGTATCGCATGACCGAGATTTTTTAGATCAAACTGTAAACAAAATTTTACATTTCAAGGAGGATGGAAATGTATCATTATTTTTTGGAGGATATAGTGATTTTTTGAAATCTGAAAATCAACAAGTTGCTAAAAATAAAAAAACTAAAAAACCAAATTCAGAAAATAATATAATAAAGAAATCAAAACCTAAATTATCGTACAAGTATCAATATGAATTAGAACAACTTCCAACCCAAATAAAAAATATTCAACAAGAATTAGAAGATATTAAAATTGAATTGAAGGATACAAACTTATATTTAGAAAATTTTGAACGATATCAAGAAATAACTTCCAAAATGGAAGTTCTAAATAGTGACCTTAATACAAAAGAAAATAGATGGTTTGAATTAATTAAAATGGAAGAAGATTTAGTTAGTAATTGAGTTACTATTAATATGCGCTTGTGTTATCAGATTTAGTATCCACATCTTTCAATTCTTTTAATAAACTTTCAGCATGAGATGACATAATTCTAAAATCTGATAATAAACTTGTAAATTGAAATCCAATTTCTATCATTTCTTTCAAATATTGAACCGAGCCATTATGAATACCCGCAATCTTTCCTTTTTCTTTAGCTTTTTTTGCAATCATTTTTATATTTGAAAATACGGGATCTTCACGAACATCAAATTTAGGTGGTAAGCCATAAGAAGAACTCATATCTGCGGGTCCAATATAAATACCAGTTAAATGCGGAACGGAAAGAATAGCATCTAAATTATCAACTGCTTCTTTAGTTTCAATCATAGCTAAGCTTACGATATTTCCATTAGCGTGTTGATAGTAATCTGAACCATAAACTACCTGAGCTCTCATAGGACCAAAACTTCTCTGTCCAATTGGTGGATAATAACAATATGAAACAAATTTTTCACAGTCTTCTTTTGTATTAATCATTGGTGCAATAATACCAAGCACACCAAGATCTAACATTTTCATTATAATACCAGGTTCACTCCAGGGAACACGAGTCATTGGCACCGAATTACCATTGCTCAATGCTTGTAGCATTGCAATGGCACTTGAATAATCATTTTGACCATGTTGCAAATCTATAGTGACTGAGTCCCAACCCATTTTGCCAAAAGCTTCAGCAGTAAAGGAATTTGGTATTGATAACCAACCATTTATACAGGCTTTATTTTGCTTCCAAATATCAAATAATTTGTTTTTCATAATTATGATTAGAATATAATAATAATTTATATTATATTATTACTATCCTTAAACATTATTTAATTTATAAAAACTATAAAATGATAAAATTTATAATCTGGTCTTTAATAGCAATTTTTTTAATAGTTATTTTTTATTTTTCTTTTAACTATTTTGTAAGTTTAATTAGGGATCAAATGATTTTTTTGCTTTAGATTAATTTTTTGTCGCAATTCCTGATTTTCCTCGTTTTTTTGGATCAAAATATTACATAAATAGATTTACAGTCTTTATATTTGTAGTATAAATTTCTTATAAATGGAGGAAATGATGAATAAAATTTTAAATATTTTTTTAACTTTTATTCTTACAGCTTTTTTCGCAACTTCAACATTTGCTGCCACTAAAGTAGTTTGGTGGATGGAAAGTAGTGCAGATACTGACCCTACAGTTCAAGAAATGATGTGTGATGCTTTTAATGCTGAACAAGATGAAGTAGAATTAGAATGTGTATTCAAAGAAGACATTAATGATACTATCAGACCAGCTCTTTTATCAGGAAGTGGACCGGACATGTTTGATACACCTGGTGCTTCTTATATAAAAATTTACCAAGATGCAGGTCTTGTTAAATCTATGCAAGAGTATGCTGATCAATATGGTTGGCAAGACAAACTTCTAGGTTGGGCTTACAACTCAGGAGTATTTGATGGTGAATTATATTCAATTCCAAAAAACTATGAAACAATGATTTATTTTTATAATAAAACTTTGTTTGAAGAAAATGGATGGAGTACGCCAAATAATTTAGAAGAAGTTGAATCTTTAGCTGCTAAAATCAAAGCTAAGGGAATGAATGTTTATGCGTATGGTTCTGCTGGATGGCAGCCAACTCATGAACATTTAGTAGGTAACTATTTCAACACTTATGCTGGACCAGATAATGTCTATAAAGCATTAATTGGTGAAAAAAAGTGGACTGATCCAGAGTTTGTAGAAGCAATTGAACTTTTAAGAAAACACATGGTAGATGAAGGTTATTGGTCTGGGGATTTAGAGACATATTATTCTCTAGATTGGGATGATTTTAATAACGAGTTTGCTACTAGAGGTTCTGCGATGCTCATGATTGGAACTTGGGGTTTCAACGTAACGGCAACGAATTTTGGAGAAACTTCTGATGATTGGGATTGGAATCCTTTACCGATTCTGAATTCACAGGCAGGAAGTGCTCCTAATTACCAACTTGCAACAGGTGGAACAATGTCCATTAATGCAGCATCTAAAAATGCTGATGGGGCTGCAAAAGTAATTGATTGGATTCTTTCTGATAAAGAAAGAGCTCTTAAAGTTACTGGTAGTTTAGGTTATGGCGCTTGGTTGTTACCACTAAAATACACTGATGCTGACTTTGATCCTAATATTGATCCAAGACAAAAAAGATTCTTAACTGAATTCGCAGAAGCTTCTGATTCTGGAAACTATGGATATACAACATGGACGTTCTATCCGAATGATCCAGGTGTTCATATTTGGAAAGACATGGAAGTGGTTTGGGCTGGAGATATTACTCCACTTGAATTCATGGAAGAATCTCAAAGACTTTGGGATCAAGCTCGTGCAGACGATGCATTAGTTCCAGTTGGAAAAAGATAATTTATAAATTTAAATAAGGGGAAATATTTTCCCCTTATTAAAAATAATAAAATTATGCCAAAATTTTTAACAAGTATAAATGCAATTTCCTGGTACTTTTTATTTCCAGTAATATTTATTCATTTCTTTGTGGTGATGTTTCCATCGGTACTAAGTTTATTGTTATGTTTAACGGACTGGAATGGTTTTGGCAGAATAAATTACGTTGGATTAGAAAACTTTCAAGAATTATTTAGAGACCGTGTTTTCAAGAAAGCAGTTAAACACAACATAATTTGGACAGTAATGTTCTTAACAATACCAGTAATAGTAGCACTTATTATAGCCTATCTTTTAACTGGAATAAAAAGAGGACAACTTTTTTATAGGCTAGTATATTTTTTTCCATATATTTTAGCCAGTATCGTTAACTGTTTGATTTGGAGATACATATTCCATCCAAGACATGGTTTAGGTGGTTGGTTTGAGAATCAAGGTATTGATTTTCTTGCTAAGTCACCTTTTGCAATGAAAGAGACTGCTTTATACGCTGTTGCCTGGGTAGATATGTGGCACTTCTGGGGCTTCTTAGTTATTATTTATTTAACTGGAATGTATCAAGTTGATGATTCTCTTTATGAAGCAGCAGATATTGAAGGCGCAACGAAATTTCAAAAATTTAGATACATTACTTTACCAATGATACGTCCAATTTTTGTTTTATCTTTAATAATTATCATTATCTGGTCTGTCCCAACATTTGATTATGTATACATTTTAACAATGGGTGGGCCAGCATACAGTTCTGAAGTTGTAGCAAATCATCTGTACTCTCAAGCCTTTCAACGAATGAATGTTGGTTACGCGTCTACTATAGGTGTTATGATGTTCTTCTATGTCGGTATTATAGTTGGTTTTTTTGCAATTTTAAGGCGGATGGGTTGGGAGGTATAAAATTATAAATGGCAACTGCAAGATTTAGACAAAGATCTAGCTATATAAATCACGCAATTTTGATTTTTATGGCTTTAACAATTATTTTACCATTACTAGTTTTAGCTTTTAATTCTATAAAACCATCTTCTGAATTTGGAGCAAATCCTTTAGGTTTTCCAAATGAAATAAGATTGATGAATTATTATGATGCTTGGGTAAATGGTAACTATACTCAAATATTTTTTAACTCAATGACTCTTGTTGTGGGAACGTTAATTTTAAATTTAACAGTTTCTGGTCTTGCTGCATTTAGTTTAGCCGCTTTAAATCCTAGAGGTATTCAAACAGTTGTTGTTGGTTTATATCTATTAGTTGGAATTAGTATACCCGCACAATTATATATTTTACCATTATTTCTTATGTGGAAAAGCTTGTATCTTCTGGACACAAGGATTGGGTTAATTATTATTTATAGTGCCTTAAATGCACCCTTTGCAACTTTTTTAATTCGATCCTATATGCTTCAATTACCAACTGAACTTTTTGAAGCTGCGAAACTAGATGGAGCTTCAACAATGCAATTATTTACGCGAGTAGCGTTACCGTTATCTTGGCCTGTATTTTTAACTACAGCTTTAATTGTATCATTAAATGTTTGGAACGAATTTTTATTTGCAATCACATTTATTATAACGGATGATTACAAACCTATTTCGTCAATTTTATTTACATTCCAAAGTAGATTTGCAAATGATTATGGATTGGTGAGTGCAGCGTCTATTTTAATGGCGGCACCAATTGCTATTTTATTTATGTTTTTTCAAAGAAGATTCATTGCTGGTTTAACCAGTGGTGCTACAAAAGGATAGTTCAATGGGAGGAAGATGGAACTTAACAAAGAATATGAGGAGAAAGTTTATTCAGGAGTTTTAGGTAAAATCATAGGCGTCTATCTTGGCAGACCTTTTGAGGGTTGGTGGTATGATAGAATTATAAAAGAATTAGGCCCAATTAATTATTATGTAAATGATAAATTAAATATGCCTGTTCAAATCACAGATGATGATTTGACTGGAACGTTTAGATTCATCAACGCTCTAAAAGATTTTAATTTTAACAAAAATATTTCTTCTAAACAAATTGGTCAAACATGGTTAAATTATTGTTTGGAAAACCAAGCTGTTTTATGGTGGGGTGGTAAAGGAACATCATCAGAAGATACCGCTTATCAAAATCTTAAACAAGGTATTCATGCTCCAGATAGTGGTTCTATAAAAACAAATGGTCGAATTGTTGCTGAGCAAATAGGTGCTCAAATTTTTATTGATGGATGGGGATTAGTTTCGCCAGGTGATCCAGATCAAGCAGCTGATTTTGCAAAAAAAGCTGGAAGTGTAAGTCATGATGGTGAATCTGTTTATGCTGCTCAAGTTGTTGCAGCAATGGAAGCAATGGCGTTTATAGAATCAGATACAAAAAAAATTATCGAGCATTGCAAAAGATATATCCCTAAAGATTCAACAATTTTTAAACTTATATCTGATATTCAAGATTGGAGTTCTGGTAATCTAGACTGGGAACAAGCAAGAGAAAAAATAGATGATATTTATGGTTATGAAAAATTTATAGGCGGCGTTCATATTGTACCAAATCACGCATTAATTATTTTAGCATTACTATTTGGAGATGATAATTTTCAAAAATCCTTAATGATTGTAAATACTTCAGGTTGGGACACAGATTGTAATTCAGGAAATGTAGGATGTTTTCTTGGAATTAAAAATGGATTAGAGAGTATTAAAGACGGACCTGACTATATTACACCAGTTAATGATACAATTTTTCTTCCAACAAGTAATGGTGCTGAAACGATGACTGACGCATTAAGAGAAAGTCAAAATATTGTTAATATTGCTAGAAGAATTAATGGTATTGAAAACAAGATAGTAAAAGAAAATGCAAGATATAATTTTGAAATGCCAGGCTCTACTCAAGCTTGGAAAATTAATAAGACTAATGATAATAATTTAAATACTACAATTACTAATGTTCCTTATGAAACCAAGATTGGTGAAAGAGCATTAGAAATTGACTTTTCTAATTTGTCAATCGGGCATTCAAGTGTTGCCTATGTTGATACATTTTTTCCAGATTGGTTTACTGAACTAAAAGGTTCTCAGCGGCAGAAATTTTTTCATTATGACTTTGTTGGATGTCCAATTGTCTATAGTGGACAAAAAATTAATACTGAAATTATTTCAAAAAGTAAAAATAATATTAAAGTTACTTTATTTATAAAATATTGGGGTGAAGAAGATAAATTAAAACAAATAGATGCTGAAGAATATGAACTTTCAAATAATGAAGTAAAATCAATTGAATGGATAGTTCCAGATACACATGCAAATCCAATTGGACAAATTGGATTTGTCATATCAGCAGATGTTAATACCTCAGGAAAATTACTAATTAATTTTCTTGATATTACGGGCACACCAAAAGTTACATTTAAAAGACCTGAACACATAGAAAATGCATCAAAAAATGGATATTTTTTTAACCAAGAATTTTATGGTCAATTATGGAAAAGAGCATGGGTGAATGATATCGATAAATGGCAATATAGGTGGTTAGAATCATTTAAAATTATAAATGGAGTTGGTAGAGGCCATATTTTACAAGGATCATCTTCTTGGAAAGATTATACCGTTACTTCAAAAGTGAACTTTCCATTAGCATCAGCTGGGGGATTAATAATTAGATCTCAAGGAGTAAAGCGATATTACTCTTTAGAACTTACTTCCAATAATAAACTGCAGATTAATAAAATGTTTTATGAAATAGAAACATTAAAAGAAATTGATTTTAACTTTGAGTTTTATAAGGAATATGAATTAAAATTTGAAGTGAATGGAAATAAATTATTGGGTTATGTTGATGATAAGCTATTAATTGAAACCTACGACAAAGATAATTCTTTTGAAACAGGTATGATAGGTTTTGTTACACAAGATGGAACATTATCATCCAATTCAATAAGCATAGAGTAAAAGTATAAGAGTATGAAATTAGATAATAATTTTGAAAAGAAAGTTTATGCTGGTGTCTTAGGAAAAATTATTGGAGTTTATTTAGGAAGACCATTTGAGGGTTGGCCCTATGATAAAATAATGAAGGAACTTGGGCCTATTTATTATTACGTAAACGACAAATTAAATTTACCTCTTCATGTTACAGATGATGATCTCAATGGTACTTTTACTTTTATTAAAGCTTTTAAAGACTTTAATTTTAATCGAAATATAACTTCAAAGCAAATTGGTGATACGTGGTTAAATTATTGTTTAGAAAATCAGGCTGTTTTAGCATGGGCTGGAAAGGGATTATTGACCGAAGAGAGTGCGTATTTAAATTTAAAAGAAGGTATTGAAGCTCCAGAGAGTGGATCAATTAAAAGGAATGGTAAAATTATTGCAGAGCAAATTGGTGCACAAATATTTATTGATGGTTGGGGAATGATTGCAGCAGGTGATCCAGACTTTGCATCTGATTTAGCAAAAAGAGCAGGGAGTGTTAGTCATGATGGTGAGTCTGTTTATGGCGCTCAAATGGTTGCTTCTATGGAAGCAATGGCTTTTATTGAAAGTGATACAAAAAAAATAATTGAGCATTGTAAAAGTTATATTCCTAAGAATTCTGTGATTTATAAATTAATTTCTGATATTCAAGATTGGAGTTCTGGTAATTTAGATTGGGAACAAACTAGATTCAAGATTGAAGAACACTATGGGTATGACAAATACCAAGGATTTTGTCATATTGTGCCAAATCATGCTTTGATAATTTTAGCTCTTTTATTTGGAGATGATGATTTTCAAAAAACCCTAATGATTGTTAATACAGCAGGGTGGGATACAGATTGTAATTCAGGAAATGTTGGCTGTTATATGGGTATTAAAAATGGTCTTGAAGGCATTCAAAAAGGTGCAGATTTTATTACACCTGTAAATGACACTATATATATTACATCTGCTCGTGGTTCAGAAACTATGACTGATGCATTAACTGAAAGCCAGAATATAATTAATATTAGAAGAAAATTAGATGGTCTTGAAAATCAAACTATTAAAAACAATGCTCGATATAATTTTGAAATGGAAACATCTACACAAGGATGGATGGTTGATAAATCAAATAATAATAATCAAAATACTTTTTTAAAAAACTGTGAACATATCTCTGTTA
This sequence comes from uncultured Alphaproteobacteria bacterium, assembly GCA_902519435.1. Next base: position 9,027 of record CABYKC010000013.1, on the reverse strand, counting down.
TTGGCAAAAGAGCTTTAGAGATAAATTTTAATAATCTTACAAAAGGAATTAATAGTGAATTATATGTGAATACATTTTTCCCAGAAGAATTTACAAGATTGAATGAGCAACAAGAAATGATGCTTATGGTTTACAGTTTTGTTGGTTGTCCTACAGTTTACTCAGGTCAAAAAATTAAAACAGAAATTATATCGAAGACGAAAAAAAATATAAAAATTAAATTATTTATTAAGTATTATGGTGAAGGAGATAAGTTATTTAAATTAGACTCGGAGGAATTTTTCTTCTCAGAAAATGAAACAAAAAAAATAGAATGGACTATTCCTGATACATTATCAAATCCCATTACTCAACTTGGATATAGTATTGCATCTGATGAACAAGTATCAGGTAAAATATTAATAAATTATATTGATATTTCTGGAATACCTAAGATGACTTTTAAAAAACCTGAACATATTAAAAACGACAAAGTAAATACGACAAGTCATAATATTAAATCTTTAACAAATGGTGTTTATATTCCAGATGATGAAAAATATTATGGTCAGTTATGGAAATTGGCTTGGGTAAATGATGTAGATAAATGGTATAGTTATGGAAAAAATTCATTTGGGTTAATCAAAAATGCATCAAGAGGGCATGTATTTACGGGATCCTCTGATTGGAGAAATTATTCGGTAACTTCAAAAATAATGTTTCGTTTAGCATCATCTGGAGGATTAGTAATCCGATCTCAGGGTTTGCAGAGGTATTATTCATTAGAAATTAAATCAACAAATAAATTACAGATTAATAAAATGGAATATGGTCTAAAAATATTAAAAGAAGTAGATTTTTCTTTTGAGCCATTTGAGGAATACTTTATGCGTTTTGAGGCTGATAATAATTTTTTAAAAGGCTTTATTAACAATGAATTGTTAATTGAGGTAGAAGATAAATCAAATCAATTTGAAAAAGGTATGATAGGCTGTATTGTTGAAAATGGAACTATTATTAGTGATGAAATTTCTATAAATTGAGATAATATTCATTTGGAGGGATGAAAATGAATTTAGATAAAGTATTTGAAGAAAAAGTTTATGCTGGTGTCTTAGGAAAAATTATTGGTGTTTATTTAGGTAGACCATTTGAAGGTTGGTATTATGACAGGATCATGGAAGAACTTGGTCCAATTAATTATTACGTAAATGATAAACTTGATTTTCCAATACATGTCACAGATGATGATCTAACAGGTACTTTTAGATTCATAAATGCTCTTAAACATTTTAATTTTGATAAAAATATTTCGCCAAAACAAATTGGACAAACCTGGTTAAATTATTGTTTAGAAAATCAAACTGTACTTGCGTGGGCAGGAAAAGGAATTTTAACTGAAGAAAGCGCATACATGAATCTTAAACAAGGTATTCACGCACCTGAAAGTGGTTCCATTGCTAAAAATGGTAAAGTAATTGCGGAACAAATTGGAGCGCAAATATTTATTGATGGCTGGGGAATGGTTTCTCCAGGTGATCCAGAACAAGCTGTTGATCTAGCAAAAAGAGCAGGGAGTGTTAGTCATGACGGTGAATCTGTTTACGGCGCTCAAGTTGTTGCTGCTATGGAAGCCTATGCATTCATAGAAAAAGATATAAAAAAAATAATAGAGGACAGTAAAAAATTTGTTCCAAATGATTCAACAATTTATAAATTGATTTCTGATATCCAAGATTGGAGCTCTGGTAATTTAGATTGGGAACAAGCTAGATCCAAGATTGAAGATAAGTATGGGTATAGTAAATTTCCAGGTAATTGTCATATCGTTCCTAATCACGCACTAATTATATTATCGTTATTATTTGGAGATGATGATTTTCAAAAATCCTTAATGATCGTTAATACAGCAGGATGGGATACAGATTGTAACTCAGGAAATGTTGGTTGTATCTTAGGAATAAAAAATGGATTAGAAGGAATTAAACAGGGTCCAGATTATATAACGCCTGTAAATGATATCATTTATTTACCAACAGCATATGGTTCTGAAACAATGACTGATGCTTTATTGGAAAGTCAGAACATTATTAATATCACAAGAAAAATGAATGGTCTTGAGAGCAAGGTTATCAAAAATAATGCTAGATATAATTTTGAAATGGAAACATCTACACAAGGATGGATGGTTGATAAATCAAATGATAACAATCTAAATACAAACTTATCTAATGTAGATTATAAATCAGATAATGGAACGAGAGCGTTACAAGTCAGTTTTAATGATCTATCATTTGGTCTTGCAAGTGAAGTTTTTGTAGATAGTTTTTTTCCAGAATGGTTTACAAAATTAGAAGGCTATCAAGTTCAAAGATATTTTCATTATGATTATGTCGCTTGTCCTATTGTATATTCTGGACAAAAGATCAAAACAGAAATTATATCTCAATCTGAAAAAGATTTGCGAATTAATTTATTTATTAAATATTGGGGAGAAGAAGATAAATTAATCAAATTATCCTCTGATGATTTTAATTTAAGGAGTAAAGAAAATAATACAATTGAATGGGTTGTTCCTGATACTTTTGCAAATCCAATTGGACAGATAGGTATTAGTATTAATTCTGATGATAATGTTTCAGGAAAAATTTTAATTAATTATTTAAATATCTCTGGAACTCCAAAAATGACTTTTAGAAGACCTGACCATATAGATGAATATAAAAGAGGCATATTTTATAAAGAGGAGGTTTACGGTCAATTATGGAAAAGAGCTTGGGTCAATGATGTAGATAAATGGCAATACCGACATAATGAATCATTTAAAGTAGTAAGGGGCATAGGTCGTGGTCACATAATGACTGGGAGTGAGACATGGAAAGATTATACAATCTCTTCAAAGATATCTATTCCTCTTGCATCTGCCGCTGGATTAATTGTTAGGTCTCAAGGTTTAAAAAGATATTATTCTCTTGAGTTAACATCTGAAAATAAACTCAAGATTAATAAAATGGAATATGAATTAAAAACACTTAATGAAATAGATTTTAATTTAGAATATTTTAAAGACTATGACTTAAAATTTAAAGTAGATGGAAATAAACTTCAAGGTTATGTTGATAATCAATTACTAATTGAAGCAGAAGATTCATCTAACCCATTTGAGGAAGGTATGATGGGTTTTTTAACTGAAAATGGAGCAATTCAAAGTAATTCAATATCTATAGAATAAATTTATAAAAAAGGGAGAAATATGAAACTAGATAAAGTGTATGAAGAGAAAGTATATGCAGGGGTACTTGGTAAGTTAATTGGTGTTTATCTAGGACGTCCTTTTGAGCAATGGACACATGAAAGAATATTAGAAGAGTTAGGTGAGATTAATTACTATGTAAATGAGAAATTAAATGTTCCATTAGTAGTAACTGATGATGATATTACTGGTACCTTTACTTTTTTAAGAGCTTTAAGAGAAAATAATTATGATCCTAATATTACGCCAAAACAAATTGGTCAAAGTTGGTTAAATAATCTTATAGAAAATAAAACTGTTTTGTGGTGGGGAGGTAGAGGTCATTCAGCTGAGGACACTGCATTCCAAAACCTTAAGGCAGGCATTCACGCTCCAATGAGTGGTTCGATTGAAACAAATGGAGAAGTTGTTGCACAACAAATAGGAGCTCAAATATTTATTGATGGATGGGCTTTAGTATCACCAGGCGATCCAGAAAAAGCTGCTGATCTTGCAAAAAAAGCTGCAAGCGTAAGTCATGATGGCGAAGCGATTTACGGAGCACAAATGGTAGCCGCTATGGAGTCTTTAGCTTTTATCGAAAAAGATATTAATAAAATTATTAATGAAAGTAAAAAATATATTCCAAATACATCTGAGATTTACAAAGTAATTGGAGAATTACAAAATATACGATCAGGTAATAGTGACTGGATGCAAGCAAGAGAATTTTTAGCTGAAAACTATGATTATGATAAATATTTAGGTGAGTGTCACATGATACCTAACCATGCTATTATAATTTTATCATTATTATTTGGGGATGATGATCTTCAAAAAACATTAATGATTGTTAATACTGCAGGTCGAGATACAGATTGTAACTCAGGAAATGTTGGTTGCCTGATGGGAATTAAAAATGGACTTGAGGGATTAAATAATGGCCCAGATTATCTTTCTCCAATCCAAGATAGAATGTATTGCCCTACGGCAAATGGTGGCGAAACACAGACAGACGCATTAACTGAAGCTTATAAAGTAATTAATACTGCAAAAAGAATGAACAATGAGGAAATTGTTCAGCCTAAAAATGGATCTAGATTTCATTTTGAAATGCCTGGTTCAGTTCAAGGGTGGAGAGCAAACTATAAAGAAAATAAGAACATTTCCACTGATGTACAAAATATAAAATATGATAGTAAAATTGGAAAAAGAGCCCTTGAGATTAAATTTGATAGAGTAGCGCCCGGTGTCTTCTCTGAAGCATTGGTAGATGTATTTTTTCCTCAAGAGTTACACGAATTAACGGGGAAAGCTAGAGAGAGATTTTTTCAAAGTTATAATTTTATTTCATCTCCATTATTATATTCTGGTCAAACAATTGAATCTGAAATTAATTTTGTTACAAGTTCAGATAAACCAATCAATGTTAAATGTTTCATAAATATGTTTGGGAAAGATGATGAATATGAAAGAATTAATTCAGAGGAAATAATTTTGTATCCAGGTAAATCACATAACTTAAAATGGAAAATTCCTTCAACTGAGGGAAATCCAATTACTCAAGTTGGATTTTCTATTGAATCTGAAGAAGCAAATTCTGGCAGCTTATTAGTAAACTATCTAACATTTACAGGAGAGCCAGATTGTTCATTTTATAAACCAAAACATATTGGAGAACATAAACGGGGTGTGAAAACATCAAAAGCTGTTATGTGGAAATCAAGTTGGGTAAATGCTGTTGATAAATGGGAAGTAGGTGCAAGAACATTTAGAATAACAAAAGATAGTGGGAGAGGGATTATCATTACGGGTAATGAAGCTTGGAAAAACTATACTGTTAGTGCAGATATAGCAGTGCAAAGACTAACTACCGGTGGCCTTGCTGTAAGAGTACAAGGTTTAAATAGATACTATGGACTGGTAATTAATTCTTCAAACAAACTTCAATTAATAAAAGTGGTAAATGAAGTAAAAGTTTTAAAAGAAATGGATTTTAATTTAGAATATTTTAAAAATTATAAATTATCTCTTAAAATTAACGATAATGTTCTTTCTGCATATTTAGAAAATAAATTAGTTTTAGAATATGAAGATAAAAATAATCTTCTTGACTCAGGAGCTATGGGATTGATTGTTGAGGATGGTACATTAGTCACTGATGAAATAGTTGTAGGATAAATATGAAATATAGAAAATTTGGATCATTAGATTGGAACGTATCCGAAATTGGATTAGGTTGCTGGCAAATTGGAGCAGATTGGGGAGAAGTTCGTGAAGATAAAGCTAAAGAAGTATTAAAATCATCATTGGAAAATGGTGTTAATTTTTTTGATACTGCTGATGTCTATGGCATGGGTAGAAGTGAAAAATTTGTAGGTGAATTCATTAAATCAGTATCTGAAAGAATTTATGTGGCAACAAAAGCTGGAAGACAAATCAATCCTCATGTGGCCGCGGGATACTATAATAAGGAATTAATGGAGTCTTATGTAGACCAATCTTTATCAAATCTTAATGTTGAAACAATTGATCTATTACAAATGCATTGTCCTCCAACCGAAGTATATTCATCTGATTATACATTTGACATGTTAGATCATTTAGTGAGTAAAGGAAAAATTCAACATTACGGATTTAGTGTTCAAACAGTTGATGAAGCTTTAGCTTGCATCAAACGTCCAAATACAAAATCGATACAAGTTATTTTTAATATTTTTAGACAAAAACCTGCTGAAAAATTATTTGAAATAGCAAAAGAAAAAAAAGTTGCAATTATAGTCAGGGTGCCTCTTGCAAGTGGTTTGTTAACAGGTAAGTTCTCAAAAGATTCTTCTTTTGCTCCCGATGACCATAGAAATTATAATATCAATGGTGATGCATTTGATGTTGGAGAAACATTTTCAGGTGTTAACTTTAATAAAGCATTAGATGCAGTTGAAGATTTAAAAAGTATTTTGCCAACTGATATAACTTTGTCACAATTATCGCTAAGATGGATTTTGATGCATGATGCAGTTAGTGTTGTTATTCCTGGAGCTAAAAATAAAGATCATGTGAATTTAAATACTTCTTCTTCAAATATTAATGAAATTTCTTCTTTGATGGATAAAATCAGTAATATTTACACAGATTACTTTTTTGATGATGTTCATCATCGTTGGTAAAAAATTTTGTGTTAGAAGAAAATATAATTTTTAGAAGAGCTACGCTTGCATCAGTAATTACTTCTACCTATCCAATGATAGTCGTGGGTTGTTATTTTGGAATAACACCTTGGAATATGGAAAGACTTTCAATTGACGAGTCTGATTTAAGCTATGCAATATTACTTTTTGGTATTTTTTTTATAATTTCTAATCAAATTGCTGGAAGGTTATTAGTCCCAAGATATGGAACTAAATTAGTTATGACTTTAGCTTTTCCTATTGTTACATTTTCCGCCTTATTGACTGTTATTTCCTCATCATATTTTTATTTTTTATTAACTTTTATATCTGGCGGAATAGGATGGGGTGCTTCTGGACCAATTGGAGGTATACATAGTCAACTTATTGAAAGACATTTTAAAAAAATTATTACACCGTATTATGCCATGGGATTTAATTTAGGAATTCTCCTTGGAGGAGGATTAGCGGGTTTAATAATGAGAAATAATTATGAACCTTACATATCGTTTACGATTTTATCCTTTTTATCAATCTTAGTTTCCTCTTTTGTATATTCTTATGGATTACCTCGAGATTTAGATTTTAAAGGTGAAGGTGAGAAATTTAAATTACCAGAGACGAATGTTCTTTTATTTGGATTTTTGTTATTTTTTGTTTTTGGATCAGGTGGAATAATTATGGATTGGTCGACATTATGGTTGTCAAAAGATTTAAATACTCCTCTATACTTAGCAAGTATGGGATTAATCTTTTTTAGCATTGGAGGGATTTTTGCAAATTTATTTTCAAACTCTTTGATTAATTTATTCACTGAAAAAGTTGTAGGTTGTCACTTTGTGATGATTGGCGCAGCTATAATGTTTTTGTCTTTATTAACAAATAACTTCTACATTATACTAGGAGTTCTATGTATTTATGGATTTGCTATTGCAAATTTAGTTCCTATAATAATTCGACAAGCGGTTAAACAATCCAATGAAAGTATCCCAATGACTGTAACTAATCTTATAACAATTGGATTGTCTTCTACAATGATTTTACCTGCTGGAATTGGTTTTCTAGCTGAAACATATTCATTAACATTAAATATGTATTTGTTAACCTTTGTAGTATTTATTTGTGCGGTTATATTTTTGCTTAAATATAAATAATGGCTAAACTTAAAATATCTCAAATTCAATTTAGTGCTAGTCACATAGCAAATTTAAATGCAAAAAATTTAGAACAAAATTTTAAAAAAACATTAAAATTTAAACCTCATTTGATTTGCACACCAGAATGCTCCAACATTATTACTAATGATAAAAATTTTTTATTATTAAATGCTCCATATCAAAATACATGCCCAGTTTTAAAAATGGCAAAAAATTTTGCTAAAAAAAATAAGGTTAATATAAATCTTGGTTCTTTACTCTTAAAAGTAAAAAAACAACGCAAACTAGTTAACAGATCTTTTTTTATTGATAATCATGGAGTGATAAAAAAAACATATGATAAAATTCATATGTTTGATGTCAAAATTAATAATAATGAAAAACATCAAGAATCATATTTATTTAAAGCAGGAAATAAAATAATTTTTACAAAAATTAATAAGATTAAATTAGGAATGACAATTTGTTATGATTTACGATTTCCTAATTTGTATAGGCAGCTTGCTAAAAAAGATTGTTCAATTATTTTAGTTCCTGCTGCTTTTACTAGACCAACCGGAAAAGATCATTGGGAGGTTTTGAATAGATCACGAGCTATAGAGAATAATGTTTTTATTGTAGCAACAGGCATGTGTGGAAATCATCATATGAAAAGAAAGACTTATGGATATTCTCTTGTAGCAGATCCATGGGGGAACATTGTAAATAGTACTAAAAATGATCCTGCAATTCTTAATTCAACGATTAATATTTCTGATGTTAAAAATATAAGAAAAAAAATTCCTTCTCTAAAATATGACTAATTTTAAATCATTAGTTTCAGGTGTTGGAAATTTAAATAAAACTAGAAAATATTATGATGATTGGTCAGCAAAATATGATGAAACACTTAAGTTATGGAATTATCAAGCACCTAAAAAGAGCATTAAATTTTTAAAAGAAACAACTAATTTTAAACCAAAAAATATCTTAGATTTAGCATGTGGAACTGGCTTATTTGGTGCTGAATTAAAAAAAGTTTATCCAAAAAGTCATATTTATGGTTCAGATATTTCAAAAAAAAGCGTGAAAATTTCATCAGGAAAAAAAATTTATAAAAAATTACAAATAAAAAACTTTGAACAATTACATCATTATAAAATAAAATTTGATCTTATTTCTTTGATTGGTTCGATGACGTATTGTAAAAACTTTGACAAATTTTTTGCTAATATTAATAAAAATATTAAAGAAAAAGGCTTTGTGCTATTTACCCATAGAGTAGATTTATGGGAGAAACAGGATTTTTTAAGTATTTTAAAAAAACATCAAAAGTTATTAAAAATTACTAAAATTTCTCGACCTTTACATTATTTACCCATGAACAAAGACTTCAAAAATAAAATAAAAATAAAAATAATTTTATTACAAAAATATTAAAATTTAGGCTTTTAATTAAAAAATTTGAGCCAAAACCGAGAATCGGGTATTTATTACTTAGGTTTATTTTCTA
>CABYKC010000012.1 GCA_902519435.1 uncultured Alphaproteobacteria bacterium | reverse complement strand
TAATCCAATTCATTGGCATGATGGTCATCTGTCAGGAGTAATGTACACAAAAATGCCAAAGGACTTAGGCTCATCGTACAAAGATCAAAATAAGAATGGAAAAATTGCTTTTATTCATGGATCAACACAGCTTTTAGTTTCCTCCGTGTATGATGTTAAACCTGAAGTTGGAGATTTATTTATATTTCCTAGCTATATGATGCATACAGTCTATCCATTCTTTTCTGATGAGGAAAGAAGATCAGTTTCTTTCAATGCATTTATAGATGAGGAGGCAGCAAAATTTTAATATTTGGCGCGCCCGAAATGATTCGAACATTTGACCTACCGCTTAGAAGGCGGTTGCTCTATCCACTGAGCTACGGGCGCATAGTTTGCATTTATCATAGTCTAAAAAATAAAGAAAGAAATTATACTTAATGTGTCCAAGGCTCTTTTCTATTTGTATCAAAATTTGAAGCATAACTTTTTGGTTTAATTTTTCTTTGCTTTGGTTCTTCGACAAAATATTGATAATTATTTTTTTTTGCCCATTCAATAGCTTGTTCTTTGGTATCAAAAAAAAGTTTAATCTGAGATTTGGTATCTAATGAACTATTCCACCCCATTAAAGAATCTTTTACTTTTTCTACTTCCGAAATATATTCAGCTAACCATAATTTAGTTTTTTTAAAACCCGATTGCATGGAAGTTTTTGATGGTTTATAAATTTTTATAGTCATTAGATTGCTGTTTCAAAATATTTATCATTATAATCATTATAGTATTTTCCACCAGATCTTATATTTTGACAAAGAACTTGTGTTTCACCTAATAATTTAGTTAAAAAGAAGTTACCAGTTTCTATTTTAGATTTATAAAAACTTTCATCATGCTTTTCTAATTTTGCTAATGAAATTTCTATATAGTGCAACCAAATATAACCTAGAGAAATCAAAGATGATAAATTTAAAAATTCTACAGCATGAGAATTAATCTCATTTTCATCATCTAATGATTTAATATATTCAAAAATACTTTTGTAAGAATCATATGAAGGCACAAATAAATCAATATATTTTTTCATATCTTGATTATTGGAAATTTTAACTTGATAATTATCAATCATAGTAAAAAATTCATTAAATAATGCACCGTTGTCAGTTTGTAATTTTCTTCCTATCAAATCTAGAGCTTGAATTCCGTTCGTTCCTTCATAAATTGTTGTAATTCTAGCATCTCTTACTAATTGTTCCATTCCATGGTCAGTAATAAAACCATGACCACCATAGATTTGCATAGCTCTATTTGTATTTTCTACAGATTTATCTGAAGCATATGATTTAATAATTGGCGTCATGAGTGCTATAAAATTTTCAGATAATTTCTTTTCTTTATCATCTGAAGAATTTTCAATATTATCAAAGTGATTTCCAGCCAATAAAGTTAAACCTCTAACTGCTTCATTTATGGATTTTATATATAATAAGTTTTTTCTTATTTCAGGGTGAACAATTATAGGATCAGCTACCTGATTGCTGGAAGATAATTTTCCTTGTAAACGCTCTTTCGAATAATAAAGTGCTGATTGATAAGCAGTTTCTGATAAACCTAATCCTTGTATTCCTACAAACAAACGAGCTCCATTCATCATTATAAACATAGCTCTCATTCCTTTATTAAGATCACCTACTAGCCAGCCCTTAGCTTCATTGTAGTGCATGACACAGGTTGGACTAGCATGAATACCCATCTTCTTTTCTATTGATCCACATTCAACTTTATTTCTATCAACAAAATCACCACTTTCATTTGGTAAAAATTTAGGAACCAAGAATAAACTTATACCTTTTATACCAGGGGGCGCATTTGGTGTTCTTGCTAGTACTAAATGAATAATGTTATCACTTAAATCATGCTCTCCACATGTAATAAAAATTTTGGTACCAGTAATACTGTAACTTCCATCATCTAATGGTGTTGCCATTGTTTTACTTAATCCAAGATCTGTTCCACATTGAGGTTCAGTTAAATTCATTGTGCCTGTCCACTTACCACTAGTTAAATTTGGCAGATAAGTATTTTTCAAATCTTCATTAGCACTCTTTTCAATTGCATCAATTGCATTGGCTGTAAGACCCGGATAAAGACCAAATGACATATTAGTAGAGCTTATCATTTCATCTAAAATCATATTCATAATATAAGGTAGGTTTTGACCACCAAATTCTTCTTTTACTTTTAGTCCTTGCCAGCCATTTTCAGAAAAAGTTTTATAAGCTTCTTTAAATCCTTTTGGAGCAGTCACAACTCCATTATTAAATGAACATCCTTCACTATCTCCACTTTGATTAAGCGGGAGTAAGGTTTCTTCACAAAGTTTTGCTGCTTCTTCAATAATAAGCATTAGATCACTTGTTTCTAAATCTAATTTTTTTAATGTTTCACTTTCCTTAAGATTTAAAAAATCTTCAATTAAAAATTTAAACTCACGTAGCGGTGTTTTATAAATTTGCATAATATTTAATTAATATTTTCTAACACAGTTGCAATACCTTGACCTAAACCTATACATTGTGTCGCTAATCCATACTTTTTATTTTTATTTTGCAATAGAGTTGCAACTTTACCTGTAATCCTTGCTCCAGTAGCACCCAAAGGGTGGCCTAAAGCTATTGCTCCACCATGTATATTTACTTTATTTATGTCCATATTTAATTCTTTAATACATGCTAAAGATTGAGAAGCAAATGCCTCATTTAGTTCCACAATATCAATATCAGAAATAGATAAATTAGCTCTTTTTAGAGCTTTTTTAGATGCATTAATTGGGCCAAGACCCATTAATTCTGGTGGACAACCAACTACAGCTGTAGATTTAATACGAGCAAAAATATTTAGATTATTTTTTTTTGCATATTCTTCCTCACAAACAATTACTGCTGATGCTCCATCTGTTAATGGTGAGGCTGTACCAGCTGTTACTGTTCCATTTTCATCAAAAGCAAGTTTTAACCCATCTAAAATTTCATGTGAGGTGTTAGGTCGAATACCACCATCTTTATTAATTTTCTCATCATTATTTGTGATAGACACTATTTCATTGTCGAACATATTTGATTCTCTAGCTAAATTAGCTTTGTAATGACTGCTAATAGCAAATTCTTGTTGTTCTTTCCGAGAAATATTAAATTTTTTTGCAACATTTTCAGCTGTGATGCCCATTGACATGTACACATTTGGATTATCTTTACTTAATTGAGGATGAGGATCGTATGTTAATCCATTCATAGGAATAAATGTCATACTTTCTACTCCACAACATAAAAAAACGTCTCCAGAGTTAATTGCAATCGCACCAGTTGCATCATGAATAGCTTGCATTGAAGAACCGCACCATCTATTGACTGTCATACCTGCTACATGTTCTGGCATATCTGTCATGAAAGAAACAATTTTAGCAATATTATTACCTTGTGCTCCTTCAGGATACGCGCAGCCAGTAATAATGTCTTCTATGTCATTTTTATTAATTTGAATTTCATTAAGTAATTGATTTATTGTTTGTGATAAAATGTCTTCTGGTCTTATATTAGCCATTTCACCTTTACGAGCAAAGGTGAAGGGTGATCTTTTGTAACCAACAATAACTGCATTTCTCATTTAAAACTCCATTAAAGAATGTATCTCAATTCCTTTTTCAATTAGTTTTTTATCACCACTTAAATCTGGTAAATTTATTATAAAACCTGCACCAACAATATTTTTGTCTTCAAACTTTTGAATTAACTCTACTGCTGCAAGTGCGGTTCCACCTGTTGCTAAAAGATCATCAATGATTAGTAAATCTTTATGACCATCTAAGGCATCTGTATGAATATGCATTTCAGTTGATCCATACTCTAAGTCGTATGAGGTTTTGAAAGTATCAAATGGAAGTTTATGAGGCTTTCTCAAAGGAACAAATGCTGCATTTAAAAAATAAGCTATTGCGCCTGCCATAATAAATCCACGTGATTCTATGCTTAAAACTGCATCTATTTTTTTATTTTTCCATGGTTTTACCATGTCATCAATGACTTGTTTAAAGTGTCCTGCATTTTGCAACAATGTTGTAATATCTCTGAATTGAATTCCTTTAACAGGATAATCAGCAATTGTACGAACGTATTCTTTCATTAGTTTTTTTCAATGTCTTTTATATCAAATAAAGTAACAGGTGCAAAATTTGAAGAACAATCGTATGTTTTAGTATAAGGGAATTTTAAAAATGATCTTGAGATTTGATTGCTAACACCTAATTTCTTTTCAAAGTGATTTATCAATAATTTATTTGGGTTTGCATGTGGTGCAACATTACGAATATATTTAATTGTATTTTCAATATTAGTTTTGTTTTCTCTACATAGTAAATAAGTAGCTGTTGCCATTGATCTTGAGACACCACACCAACAATGAATAACAATATCTTCATCATATGCATATGTAGAAGTAAAATTAGCTATTGAATTTACATGCTCTTCCGCTGGTAGAATTTGTGGTATTTCATCTGTATTCAATCGAAATATTTTATTATTGCTACTAATTTCAATAATATCGTCAAATCCTAACTTTAAATGATTTTTTATACCCTTGGGTGTTTCTGGTGCATATCCTGGATCAATTACTGATACAAGATATTTGGGCTGTATGCTTTCACACACATTAGGTAAATCATTAAGAGAACAAACAATTATCATAAAAAAAGGGTGGTATAAACCACCCTTAATAAAAGTAAAATAATTAAACTAATCTGCAGTTGCATCAGCTAATATTGCATTAGCATCTTCATTTAATTGATTTAATGTTGAAATGATATCATCACCATTAATGATTGCTGCATAAGCTTTTTCAACTTCACCTCTAACTGAATAATAACCAGGAACAGAAGGCTCACCTTTTCCGTATTGAACCATTGTTAATGATTTATCATATTGAGGTAGTTCTGCTCTTTTTTCAGCAATTAATGGATGATCTGCAGAAGAGGTTCTAACAAAACCATATCCACTTTCAGTTGACCAAACTGCTGAGTTCTCAGTATTAGAAATATATTTCATCCACTGATATGCTGCTACCATTCTATTAGCATCACCTGAATTTCCCATAATTAAACCACCGCCATATAAGTTAAGCACTGGTTCACTAGTGGTGTATGATATTGGGGCTACATCCCAATTACCATTATAACCCTCTTCAATGGCTTTCTGGAAATAAGTTATACCAGAAGTAGAGCCTGCAGCAAATAAAACAGAACCTTGTCCTAAATATTGTTGATCAGTATATTTACCTCTTGCAACTATTGCGCAACCTTTATTAGCCATACCTTGTATGAATTCCATAGCTTCAATAGCTTTAGGGCCATTGTAAATATACTGACCATTATCATAGTCAAATACATCACCTCCATGCGCAAATACCCATGCTGCAAAGTTACTTGCATCAGTATCTATTTCATATCCATAACTTGGAACATCTTCACCCATCTTACCACTGTAATCTTGATTGGTTGCAGCACATGCTGCTTCTTCAAAATCAGCGGGCGTTTTAGGAGCATCTAAACCTAGTTCCTTTAACCAATCTGCATTGTAATAAAGAATCTCTATTGATTTTCCAACTTCATGTAATAGTTTTGGATTACCATCAAAATATGGTGAAAAGCCAACAGTCCAGTTTGCACCCCAATCTTCTATATCATCTTGAGAAACACCCCATTTTTTACTATTTGCTAAAATATTTTGATCAATTGAAGCGCCAATTAAGTACATATCTGCTGCAGCGTTACCATAACCTCTTGCAACGTCTGCTATATCTTTTGTTCCAGCAGCAGACATCATAGCAGATTGAACTTTTCCGTAATGCCCTTTGTGAACAACATTAACTTTTATTCCTGTTTCAGCCTCAAATCTTTCAGCTCTTGCCATCATTGCATCTAATCTTTCATCTGAATATTGAACCCAGAATTCAACAGTTTGACCTGAAGGATCTGCATTTTCAATATCTTGTGCAGTAATTGCGAATGATTGCGAGGAGATAAAAAATAAAGAAGCTAAGAAGAAATTTAAAATATATTTATAAAATTTCATAATCACCCCGTAAAAATATTAATTAATATAGAGGTAAAATTAAAGTTTTGTTACAAAAAATTTACTGATTTATTCTTTTAATCCAAAGTTTGATATACTTTCTATGAATAACTTCTGAGTAAAAAAGTATAATACTAAAATTGGAAAAATTGCAATTAAGCAAGCAGCCATCAATAAATTAAAATTAGGTCCCACTTCTCTCACAAAACTATAGATAGAAACTGTTACAGGATACCAATCATCTCTAGTTAATATAAGTAAAGGCCAAGCAAAACTATTCCATGCTATAATAAAAGTAAATAAAGAAACTGTTACAATAATAGGTTTACTCATTGGGATTACTACCTTGAGTAAAAAATTTAAATGAGAAGATCCATCTAGTCTTGCAGCATCCCATAATTCATTTGGTATCTTTTTAAAATACTGTCTTAATAAGAAAATTACAAAAATATTTCCCATAAATGGAACTGTTAAACCTTGAAGACTATTCATCCAAGAAGGTCCAAATGGCAATGGAATAATTTCCCCTCTAATAATTAATAAATGAGGTAATAATGTAATGATTTCAGGAATCATCAATGAAAGTAACAACATATAGAATATGATGTTTTTAAATGGGAATTCTATTTTAGCAAAAGAGTATGCTGCTGGAATACTAGTGAATAAAACACCAATAACAATTATGGAACTTATTATTAAACTATTAAATGTATAACGTTGAAATCTATTAGATGTCCAAACTTCATAATAATTTTCAAACATCAATTTTTTTGGAAATAAATATTGATTTGATGCTTCTCCAGCAGTCATCAATGATGTTGATATCATGTAAAAAAATGGGTAAATTGAAATAATAAAAACTATTAATAAAATTAAATAAGGTAGCCTAGTTTCTGCATTTAGAAATTTAGTCATAACTTAACCTTTTTCTAAAAATTACATATTGCGATATTGCTAAAATATTTAGCAGTATAAATAAAATTACTCCTTCAGCTGCAGCATACCCATATTTCACCCTACCCCAAAAATGATCAAAAATTTCTATTGTAACAACATCCATTGTATCTCCAGCAGAAGAAGTTTGCATAACAAAAATACTATTGAAAGCTTGAAAAGTATTTATAAAGCCAGTCAACATTAGAAAAAATATAATAGGCATTAATAGTGGTATGGTAATTTTAATAAATGTTTGCCATCTACTAGCTCCCTCTGCTTTTGCAGCCTCATATAAATCAGAGGGTATAATTGATAAACCCGCGAGTAAAATTATTGCATAGTAGCCAGTATAAGACCATATTCCATATATGATTGATGACATTAGTGCTAAACTTGGTCCAGCTAGGAGACCTTCTATTTTTATACCAAATAAAACTTCGGTAATAGGTCTTTTATCAAATAACCACATTTGAGCCTCAAAACCAAATATTCCTATTAGCTGATTTAAAAAAGAATTTTCAGCTTTACCAAATATTAAAAAAAATACTGCAGCACCCATTACTGCTGGAGTAATGTAAGGAAATAGTAAAATCATTTGAAAGAATTGTTTACCAGCTAATTTTTGGTACAAAGCAAATGCTATTATTAATCCTAATCCAACCTCAAAAATTATAGTGAAAAATGAATAATAAAAAGTATAAATAAGAGAGTAAAGATAGTCTTCATCACCTGTTAAAAGCATTTTTTCCCAGTTGATATTAATTAATATTATTCCAATAATTAATATTGCTATAGATAATAATGCTAAATAGATTTTATTTTTTACTTTATTTTTAAATTCATTCCACAATCCATAGCTCAATATCAATAATAATAATCCTAAAACAAATAACCAAAAAGCTGGTATATCTCCAAGTATTCTTTGGTAATTCTCAAATCCTAAAAATCTACCTTTAAAAACTTTCCACTTGTGTACACTCATGTACATTCCAAAAAAAACAGGAAAAATTCCAAATAGACTGATTATTAAAACAGCAGGAAGAATTAATAGATATCCTGTAAGTTTTTCTGAATGATTTAATAAGAATTTATTCATTAATTTTTATAAGATCACCTTTATTTATGTTACCATCATTTAAAGGATCTAAATATATTCCTAAATTTATATGGTTGTATATTTTTTTTAGGTTTAAAGGAATATTAAGATTTATATCAGAAGTTTTGGGCTTAATATTAGTTGCTGAACATCTGGGAATTTCTTTAATAACTTTAAATTTTATATCACTGATTGATAAAACTTTACCTACCAGCTTCCTTTCTTCCCATTTATCTAAATCTTCTACATATATATTTCCTCTAAAACGCTCATGTTCAACTTGATGATTAGATAGGTTTTCAAAGTCTTTAATACTGTTTAAATTTATTAATGATATTGATTTATTTGGCATTGTATCAAAAAAAGGATTCACTCTATCTTTTAATAAATTAATTTTATTTATATTTGGTAAAATATCCTCAAGTTTACTACATAAGGTTTTTACTTCATGTTGATTATCAATATCTGTTTTTAAAATTATTTTATTTTCAAATTCTAGTATTAAAAAATTATCTTCTAATAAAAAATTATATTGATTTAATTCAGGATATTTTTTTAATGATAAAAATTTATATATTTCTCGTTTTAAAGGATTATTTTTAATTAATTCTATATCTTTAAGATTAAGATTATTAGTGAAAGCAAATATTCGATCATTTTTTATACCAATATTTTTAATTATCTCTAAGTTATCTACATTATTGAAAGAAAGAGATTTTACAGGTGAAAAATATAGGTTTTTAATTTTCACTTATATTAGCATTTAAGTTTTTTTTAAAAAATACTGATCTAAAAATGAATCTAACCAATTTGATATATTGTTATTATATTTGTAACGATAATAAAGTTGAACAAATATATTTTGAGCGCCTTTAACGAATAATTTTTTAGGATTTTTTAATAACACTAAATACAGCCATCTCATATGAAGTTTAAAATTTACTTCTGGATGAAATTGGAGCGCATAACAATTTTGATATTTAAAAGCTTGATTATTAAAAATATCACCCCTTGCTAGTAACTCACAGCCTTTAGGAAGAGAAAACCCTTCAGAATGGAATTGAAAAAAAAACTTTTGAGAATTAAAAAGATTTTTTGAATTTTCAGTTGGTTCAATTTTATAAAAACCAATTTCTGAAAGCCCGTCTTTATTAGTTGTTATTTCTGAACCTAAACATTTAGCTAATAACTGTGCTCCAAAACAAATTCCAAGATAAGGAATGTCAGTTTTTATAACTTTGTTTATCCATTCTAATTCTTTATTTATATATTCATCTTCATCGTTTATGCTTCCTGGCGCACCAAATACAACTATAGCTGAGTATTGTTTAATATTTGAAGGAAGTTCTTCACCTAAAGGCGGTCTACATATTTCAGCAACATATCCCCTATCTCTAAATTTATTTCCTACATCTCCTGGAACCGAAGTTTTTTGATGTAATACAAACAAAACCTTATTCATACTAAATTATTAATAATAAATATTTTATTAATATGAAAATATTATTTCATAAAAATTATAACTATTTTGTATATTAATCTAGATTGATACTTATGTGACAAAATAATCAATATCTAAGATTTTTATGTAAAACATAAGAGTAAAATAACCAAAATTCATCATTACAACAAAACTAATAAGCATATTGATCGATTTAGGGAGTGCATTTCCTAAAAAATCATCCCAAAAAACCTTTTCTAAATATAGAGCTAATTCAAAGTATATAAGTGTAATGATTGCAGCATTGAAGATTATTAAAGAAGTCAATCCATTAAGACTCAATAAATAATTAATAAAAATTAATATCAAAAAAGAAAAAGAAAAAATAAATAAATTTAATAAGATTTTTTTATTTTTTGAAAATTTTTTGAAAAAAATAATGTATCTTGTGTTTAAAAATAACGAAATCAATATCGAGCTAAAAAAAGAAATAATTAATATTTTTGTTATTTGATATTCCATTTATATGTATTTTTTATATAACTAAAAAATATATAAGAAAAATAAGAAAATGAAATTTGATAATGAAACTAGTATTATTCAACAAAAAATAGCGAATGGTTATGCTGGAGTCTCACGAAGATTAGCTATTGTAAATGCCTTAAATTTAGAGACTAATGAAACTGTTATTGATATTGGATGTGGTGGTGGTCATTTAGTCGAAGAAATTTCATTATCTGTTGGAGAGCAAGGCAAAGTAATAGGGATTGATCCAAGTCAAGATCAATTAGATGTTGCAAGCAATAAATGTAAAGATCAAAATAATGTGGAACTTATTTGTACGACTGCTGATGATATCAATATAGATGATGCATCATGTGATAAAATTACAGCTACACAAACATTAGAATATATCGAAGATATAGATACATCCTTAAAAGAAATAAAAAGAATTTCTAAAACTAATTCTAAATTTGTTAATGTCTCAATTCTTTGGGACTATTTTAGATTTTATGGACCTGAAAAAGAAATTAATGATCTCATTCATGAAGCATTTAGAGCGCATTGTTTTCACCAAATGCTTCCACTTGATTTAAATGGTAAATTAAAAAAACTTGGATATAAAAATATAAGTTCTCAAAATTTATCTTATTTAATTACAAATAGAGATAATAATTCACCAGCAATTTTTTATGAAACTATGTTAAGTAAATTTGCTTTAAGCCAAGGTGTTTCAGAAGACAAAGTAGATGATTGGAAAAAACAATTAAATAAATCTGAAAAAGTAGGTAATTTTGGATTTACAAGTTTTCCAGTTTTAACTGCGGCATACTTAGGTTAATTTAAAAAATGAAATTAAAAGTTTATTTATCTGGTGAAATTCATACTAATTGGCGAGATGAGATTATAGATAAATGTAAATCAAAAAATTTAGAAATAGAATTTTCAAGCCCGACTACCAATCATGAATTATCAGATGATGTTGGTGTAAAAATACTTGGTGATGAAGAAAAAAAATTTTGGCACGATAACAAAGGAGCCAAAATAAATGCTATACGAACTAGAAATTCGATTGAAAAAGCAGATATAGTTATAGTGCGTTTTGGTGAGAAATATAAACAATGGAATGCTGCTTTTGATGCAGGATATGCGTCAGCCTTGAATAAATCTCTTATAATCATGCATAGTGATGAACATCAACATGCTTTAAAAGAAGTAGATGCAGCTGCACTTGCTGTTACAAAAAACGTTGATGAGATTGTAAATATTTTACAGTATTCTGTTGAAGGATCATTAGAGTTTTAGTTATTTACCAAAAATTCCTAATTTAACGCCGTAGTCAACAGCTATTCCATAATCAGGATCATCATCACTATCAACTATCAATTGACCTGTTTTTCTTAAAAGGCTGTGGCAGTCCTTCGTAAGATGTCTTAACTTTACTTGTTTGCCTAATTTGGAATATCTTTCTGCAATATCCTCAATTGCTTTTAAAGCAGATTGATCAATAACTTTTGAATTTGCAAAATCTATTATTACTAAATTAGGATCTTCGGAAGGCTTAAAAATTTCTAAAAAACTATTAGTGGAACTAAAAAAAAGAGGTCCTTCAATTTCATATACCTTAGCACCCTTTTCTGTTCTTGATTGTCTCTCAATTGCTCTAATTCTTGAAGCAGATTTCCAAGCAAATACTAATGCATTAATAATAACTCCAGCAACTACAGCAACAGCTAAATCTTCTAATACAGTTATTAAAGTAACTAAAACAATTACCAATGCATCCGAACGAGGAACAACAAATAATAATTTTAGTGAATTCCAAGCAAATGTTCCAATTACGACCATAAACATAACCCCTACTAATGATGCAATAGGAATAAGTTCAATTAAATTTGAAGTATAAAGAATGAAAATTAGTAAAAAAATTGCTGCTGATATGCCAGCAATTCTTGTTCTGCCTCCTGATTTTACATTTATCATCGATTGTCCAATCATAGCACAACCACCCATACCACCAAAAAAGCCAGTGATACCGTTAGCAACACCTTGCGCTAAACATTCTTGTCTTGTCCCACCCTTTTTGTTTGTTATTTCTCCTACTAGATTAAGAGTTAGAAGACTTTCAATTAATCCAATAGCTGCCAAAATAATTGCATAAGGAAAAATAATGAAAAAAGTATCTAAATTAAGTGGAACTGTTGGAATAGAAAAATTTGGAAGCCCTCCTGCTACACTTGCTAAATCCCCTACTCTTGGAACGGGTAAATCTAAAAGTAAAACTAGAAAAGTAACTAGAAGAATTGCAGCTAATGTAGATGGAATGAATTTAGTAACCCTTGGTAAGTACCATATGATTAACATGGTTAAGAAAACTAATACTAAAGAATATGTAAGCACTTCTCCTGACATCCATGTAAATGTGCCATCAAAGTTATATATTTGAAATTGATGTAATTGGGATAAACCAATTACTATAGCTAAACCGTTTACAAAACCTAGCATTACAGGTTGAGGAACCATGCGCATAAATTTTCCTAATTTAAAAATACCTGCGAGAAATTGTAAAATTCCCATAAGGATTACAGTGGCAAATAAGTATTGGACTCCATGTTCCGATACTAATGACACCATAACCACAGCCAATGCTCCTGTTGCTCCAGAAATCATTCCAGGTCTTCCACCAAAAATTGCAGTTACTAATCCTACAATAAAAGCAGCATATAATCCTGAAAGTGGAGTTACACCTGCTACAAATGCGAAAGCAATTGCTTCTGGAACAAGTGCTATTGCAACAGTTAATCCAGATAGAATTTCAATTTTAAAAAGTGAAAAGGAAGCTTTTCCCTTTGGAATATATTCGTCCTTATTTAATCCAAGAGAATTTGCAAATTGATTAACTGTTGATTTTATCATTAAGATCTATGTTAATTAAATAGGTAAATTAATTTATAAGTAAACAAAATCTACCAAACAGATTTGTATATATTATAGGCATCAGATTCTTCAATTTTCCGAGGATTATTAACTAATAATCTGGTTTGTTTCATTGCTTCACTAGCCATCAACTTACAAGCTTCCTCAGGAATTTCTAAATCTCTAAGCCTATGAGGTAAATTAAGTTCCTTACACAATCTTTCTAAACCATCTATAAAATTGTTACACAAAAACTCATTATTTTTACTATTATCTAAATTTTTAAATACGTATGGTGCAAGATGAGCATAATTTTTTTTTGTTTCTTCATTTTTGGAGTTGAATTTCATAACACTTGTAAGAACTAAAGAATTTGATAACCCATGAGAAATATTAAATAAACCTCCGATAGGATATGCTAATGCATGAACTGCTGCTACTGGAGAATTTGCAAAAGCTTTACCTGCTAGCATTGATCCAAGCAGCATATTTGATCTTGTATTTATATTATGTCCATCAAATACAGCAGTTTTAATTGATGAACCAAGAAGCTTGAGTGCTTCTATAGATAACATTTTTGAAATAGGATTATTGTTTGAATTTATAGATGTAAAAGCTTCAATTGCATGAACCATTGCATCTATTCCTGTTGATGCAGTTATATTAGCGGGTAAATTAGTTGTTAACAATGGATCTAAAATTGCAAGATCAGGTAATATAAATTTAGAAGAAACTCCTTTTTTTTCTTTATCATCCATCGTAATTATTGAAATTGGTGTAACTTCTGATCCAGTTCCTGCTGTTGTAGGAATAAGTACAAGTGGTAGCCTTGGGCCTTTTGCATTATTAACACCCCATATTGTTTCGATTTGCTGATTTGATCCAAGAAGTAAAGATACAAGCTTTGCAACATCCATAGATGAACCACCTCCAAAACCTAAAACTCCAGTAGATTCAAATTCTCTTGCCTCACTAAATGCATTTAATAATGTTTTTTTTGATGGATCAGACTCAACATCATTAAATATTTTAATATTACAATTTTTTTTAAGTTTTTTAATTGTTGGCTCAATTAAGCCTAATTCAGTCAGGCCTCTATCAGATACTACAAATATATTTTTACCCAATGTATTAATGATCTGACTACAAGAATTAAGAGAAGTTTCATTACCAAAAATTAATCCTGCAGTAGAGTAAAAATTAAACATTAAAAATCAAAATAATTAATACTTTTTATTTGGGTTTAAACCAGTAGGAATTTTTTTACCGTCAATAAGAAAATGAGGTGTCTTTCCTAATTCTATCAACTCTGGTCTACCATCTAAATAATTTTTAATATTATTAAGTTTTTCAAAATTATTGATAAATTTTTTTAAATTTGGAAAATTTGAGAAAATATTTTTATCTAATATTAAGCACATTGAAAAATGATGATAAGCATTAAAATCATAGTAAAACGGATCATTGCCTATAAAAAAATTACCTGAACTATTTTGTAAAAGTTTTTCAAAATTATTTAAAGAATTTGGCAAAATATCTTCTAAAAGTTTCTTTTTATTTGAATTATATTTTTCACCAAAAGTCATATTTATAGTTGGATTCAAAGGAGAAAACATTTCATGAGTTGATTCAAAAACAGCATCACAGTACGCTAATTGAAATTCATCGGAAGGTTTTGTTTTTGTTAAATTAGAGAGATATCGAATAATTGTATTGCTTTGCCAAAGATATTTATCTTCATTTATTATTAAAATAGGTAATCTATTAAAAATAATATCCTTTTTAACTTCTGCCCAGCTACTTCCATAATGATCCCATACCATTTTGTATTCATACGGAATATCTGCGTAATGTAGCATCATCTGGGGAGCTTCACATAGAGCTCTCATATTGCCATATATTAGTTTTAAATCCATTTAATTTTTACTAAACCAATTATGATAATTTTAAAGAAAAAAAAATTAAGTAATGTATGATAAAAAGATAAATTTAACTTACATCAAGATATTGTTTTCTATAAAATGTATTTATTTCAATAAAATACTAGTTTTTATCATTCAAGAAACTCAAAATAGCTTCTCTCATTTTAGGTGTTTCTTTATGACCTGAATTATTTTCAATAATGAATTTGAGATTTTTTTTAGATCCTAATGATTCATAGATATTAATTAATTCTCTCTTAGATATTGTAAAGCTTTTTTTATCAGTTAATTTATCTTTTAATCCTACGCAGACAAGTTGAGGCCTTGGTGCTATTAATCCTGCTATTTTAGCTGTACTAAATTCTGATAATAAATTTGGAACAGTCATATAGTAACTATGTAAATTATGATTGCCATTTCTCACTAATGAAGCAAGATCAGCAAATGAACAAATATGTATGCATTTAGAAATTCTTTTATCAAGAGCTGCCAACCAATATGAATGTGTTGCTCCCATAGAAAAACCAAGAGAAATAATATTACTTTTTTTAACATCGTTTCTCTTAGTTAAAAAATCGATTCCAGAAATTAGTTCTGAAATCATTTTTCCATATAAAGTTTTCCCATACCAATTTAGTGATTTGGTTAAACTTGATTCATTTGGAGTTTGTCTCTCACCAAAACATGGCATTTCTAAACACAAAACTGCATATCCTATTGAACATAATAAACTTGCATACTCACTAATAAGTGATTTTCTCCCTTTTATTAACTCATCTCTTCCGAGTGAATAATTTCCACCATGAGCGTGACAGTAAATAATAGTAGGATATTTTTTTTTCTCTTTTGGTTTGATAAAATAAGCTGGTATTTTTTCATTATTTCGAGTCTTAAATTCCCAATTTTCTAATAAATTATTTTTGAATCTTCTCTTAGAAACTAATTTTGTTTGAAAAAATTTACACTCATTTTTATTTATTTTTAGTAATTTAAATAACCTTACTCTTTGGGATTTTTCTCTTGCTGTAGAAAACATTATAGGAATGTTTATATTATTAAATCTGGTCGGGGAGAAAGGATTCGAACCTTCGACCCCCTGGTCCCAAACCAGGTGCGCTACCAGGCTGCGCTACTCCCCGAAAAAAATTTGTTATATTCATAAATACACTAAAAACAATCTTTTATGTTTGTTTTCTAAAATAATATTTATTATAGTAATTTAAGGGGTGCTTAAATGCTGAGATTTATACCCTTTTAACCTGATCTGGATAATGCCAGCGGAGGAAATATGAAAACTATACTAATTTTTTTTACTACCTTATTTATCTCTTTCTCAATCTATGCTGAGAAACTAACAATTTATACCTACGACTCTTTTGTTTCAGAGTGGGGTCCTGGGCCCATAATTGAAAAAATATTTGAAGAAAAACATAATGCAGATGTAGAATTTGTTGCTGTAGACAGTGCTGCAACATTATTGAATAAAGTTATTTTAGAAGGTGATACTTCTAAGGCAGATATAGTTTTAGGTCTTGATATGAATTTATTTGATTTAGCTGAACAGTCTGGGCTTTTTACATCTCATAATATCAATGACATAAACAGCTTAATTAATTTACCGCTAAATTGGGAAAGTAATAAATTTGTTCCATATAATTATGGATACTTTTCCTTTGTGTATAATGAAGCAAATTTAGCAACACCTCCAAAATCAATGAACGAGTTAATTAATTCTACTAATGCTAGAATTGTAATTCAAGACCCGAGAACCTCTACCCCAGGATTAGGATTATTAACTTGGATGAAAGCATTATATGGAGATAAAGCTGGAGAGGAATGGAAAAAATTAAATAAAAAAATTATTTCCGTTACCAAAGGTTGGACAGATGCCTATTATAATTTTTTTATGGCAGGAGAAGCTGACATGGTTTTAAGTTATACGACATCTCCAGCCGCACACATAATGTTTGAAGAAAGGTATGATATTCTTGCTACAACTTTTGAAGAGGGAAATTATATATCAATTGAATTTGCAGGCATTTTAAATAATTCACAAAATAAAGATTTAGCAAATAAATTTCTTAACTTTATGTTATCAGAAGAATTTCAATCAGTCATACCATCAACAAATATTATGTATCCTATTACAAATATAAAAGATTTACCTGAGGCATTTGATAAACTAGATATTCCTAACTTTATTCAAATGGATCCAAAAGAAATTAATAAGAATAAAGAAAAATGGATTGATGAGTGGCTTAATGCCTCGTAAATAAATTGTATAATAAATATAATTATTCAGTATTATTTATTTTTGGATTAATTATCCTATTACCTTTGATAGGTATTTTTTCAAAAATTAACTTTGATTTAAACTTAATTTATGATTTTTTTCAAAATTCTTATACACATCGTCTAATTTATTTCTCATTATATCAAGCTTTTCTTTCAGCGCTATTAAGTTGTTTTTTAGCTATTCCATTCGCGTTAGCATTAAATAGACATAAGAATTTAAAAATTATTAAATTTATTATTTCTCTTTGTGGTTTTTGCTTTGTGATACCAACAATCTTAATTGTGTTTGCAGTTATTAAACTCTTTGGAAATAATGGTTTTTATAACTCGTATTTTAATTTGTACGAAAATTTATCAATAGAAACAATTTTTGGAATAAAAGCGATTTTAATTGCCCATATTCTCCTAAATACACCATTTGCGACTCGATTATTTTTTCAATCGTTAAATAGTATTCCTTTAAAATATTATGAAATATCTAGTTCTCTAAACATTACTTTTTTTGGTAATCTTCTAAAATTAGAGATACCTTACATAAGGCAAAATTTTTTTACTGTTTTCTCAATAGTATTCTCTCTTTGTTTTTTAAGTTTTGCAATAGTAATGGCATTAGGTGGTGGACCTATGTATTCAACAATTGAGGTGGCAATTTATCAATATGCACTTTTTGAATTAAA
>CABYKC010000011.1 GCA_902519435.1 uncultured Alphaproteobacteria bacterium | reverse complement strand
TTTAATTGTTTTTGGAGTAGCAAGTTATAGCATATGTGAAAATATTGGTTCCTTTATTGGCCCAACTATCATTGGTACTTTAATAAGCTTTAATATCAATTATTTTTTAATTATATTTGGTGTAATTTTCTTTTTAATATTTACTATATTTAACTTTTCAACAAAATTAAATGGTGGGCCCTCAGGGACTTGAACCCCGGACCACCCCGTTATGAGCGGGGCGCTCTAACCAACTGAGCTAAGAGCCCTAAATATTGCGTATACATGCAAAACAAATGAATATTAAGCTTTAATTTATTAAAGTGATGCATATTCTAAATAATCATTGTGCTTTATAAATCTTTTCATTTGATCATCATACTGATCATTAAATCTTTTATATTCATCTCTTGCAAAGGGCTTTAAGTTAAAATTATTCATTTCTTCCCTAGCAACATCTTTTTGAAGTAGGCCTAGGCCATCTAAAACAGGATAATAAAGTTGTGACTGGACGTGAGGAAGGCCTGAAAGATATAATTCGAAATCACTCATCCTAGGTAATTGATTTTTCCATTTATTAATTAGGCTCAAAGTATCTTCGTGAATACATTCATTTTTAACATATTTCCAAAAATCACTATCATCTCTATTAGAAACATAATGAGTATTAAGAAAGATCATAAAATCATCAAACTGACGTCCCACTCTATCATTAAATTCATCCATTATTTTTTCATTATTAAAATCCATTTCTTCTTTAAGGTAATCAGTTGCAAACAAAATCATTTGTATCAAAGTGCTATGGATTGAAGTAGCTTCTAATGGCTCAAGAAAGCCAGAAGCTAATCCTATGGCAATACAATTTTTTACCCATGATTTTTCTATTCTACCCGAAGTAAATTTAATATCGTTTCTTGGTTCTATTTCATGACCTAAGACTTTCTCTATTTCAATTTTTGCTTCTTCCGGACTTGTAAAATCATCACAATATACATAACCAGCACCAATTCTTTCTTGAGTTGGTATTTGCCACATCCAACCATTTTTTTGTGCCCAAGCTAAAGTATAATTACTAATATTTTTTTCATCTAATTTTAAAAAGAAAGGCATAGCTCTATTTACTGGTAAATTTTTTTGATAAGATTTCCATCCAACATTATATAATTTATTTATGAGGAGTTTTCTGAAGCCTGTACAATCTAAAACTAAATCAGTTTCAATTTCTTTGCCGCTTTCAAAATGAAGTTTTTCAATTTCTCCATTTTCATTTAATGAAGCATGAGTATAAACTTCATCAAGAATCTCTATATTTTTTGATCTTTTTCTTAAATAATTTCCAACAAGATGGTTATCAAAATGATAAGCATAGAAAAAAGGGCTTTTTAAATCGGGTCTGCTATTTTCAAGATTGAAAGGAACTTTGTTTGTTTCCATTAGTTTTGTGTGTAAATGTACATCAGCAACAGATCGACCTGCAGCAACTGCATAAACATTTAAATATTCAAAATCTTCAGGGTCTTTTTTAGATGCTAACAAATGTGGGTCATCAATTGGTCCATAATATTGATGATTTAGTTCTTTCCAGTCTTTATGAACAATCCCAAACTTTAGAGTAGCTTTTGTTTCTCTTAAAAAGTCAAGTTCATCTAAATTATATCTTTTTAAAAAATCATAAAATATTCCGGTTGTTCCTTCTCCAACACCAATTATAGGAATACTCGAAGGATCGACAATTGTTACTTTTACATTTTGTTTATTTGTGAAAAAAAAATCACTCAGAATATATGCAGAAATCCAACCGGCGGTGCCTGCGCCTAGGATAGTTACGTTTTTTAGTTTTCTCATTAATAAATAATATCAAAAGCAGATTTTATTAAATTCTTTGTATAATCATTCTGAGGGTTGGTTAATATATTTTTTGCCACACCTTGTTCTAGAATTGAACCATCTTTTATAACGATTAAATTGTGGCTTATTGATCTAATAACTCTTAAATCATGACTGATAAAAATATAAGTAGTTTTGTGATTTATTTGGAGTTGGAGTAATAGTTCTAGAATTTGTTTTTGAATAGATAAATCAAGAGCAGATGTTGGCTCATCCAACAATACAAATTTTGGATTTAAGACAAATGATCTTGCTATAGCTATTCTTTGTCTTTGACCTCCTGAAAACTCATGAGGAAATCTAAGCATGGAACTAGGTTCTAAACCAACTTCATTCATTATGTTTTCAATTTTATTGAGTCGTTCATTTTTATCTTTCATATTAAGTGCTACAATTAATCCTTCTTCAATAATTTGTTTAACAGACAAACGTGGATTTAAAGATGCATATGGATCTTGAAAAACTATCTGCATTTGATTTCTAAATGGTTTGAACTGCTTTCTAGATAAATGATCAATTCGATCGTCAAAAAACTTAATTTCACCTTCTACATCTGTGTTTGATTCTCTATCAACTAATCTTAATAAAGTTTGACCTAAAGTAGTTTTACCAGATCCACTTTCACCAACAATTCCAAGAGTCTCACCTTCTTTAAGATCAAGACTTATGTTATTTACCGCATTAATTGATAAAACTTTATTTTTTCCTGATACTTTTACTTTAGTATTAAATGTAACATTAAGATTATCTCCAGAAAGTATGCTTCTTCCATTTTTATCATAATATAAATCTCTTTCTTCTGGCTCTGATGACAATAAATGTTTTGTATAATCATCTTTAGGATTTTCAAAAATTTCTTTTGTAATGCCTGTTTCTTTTATTTTTCCATTATACATTACACAAACTCTATCACTAATTTGTCTGACAATAGTCAGATCATGAGTAATAAATAAAATGGACATTTGATATTTTTGTTGAAGACTTTGAAGTAATTTAAGTATTTCTGTTTGAACAGTAACATCAAGAGCAGTAGTTGGCTCATCTGCAATAAGTAAATCTGGATTGTTTGCTATGGCAATAGCAATCATAATTCTTTGCCTTTGTCCTCCTGACAATTGATGTGGGTATTGTGATAATCTAGACTCTGGTTCTGGAATTTGAACTTGTTTTAGTAATTCAAGACATTTCTCCTTGAGTTCTTTATCTGAAAATTTTCCGTGTATTTTTAAAACCTCACTAATTTGATTTTCAATTGTATATATTGGATTTAATGAACTCATTGGTTCTTGGAAAATCATTGAAATATTTTTCCCTCTAATATTTTGATACTCTTTTTCAGAATAAGAATTTATATTTGTACCATTAAATTTTATTGATGTTTGATCAGATATGATTGCATTTTCTGCAAGTAATCGAATAATTCCTCTAGCAGTAACGGATTTACCTGACCCGCTCTCTCCTACTAGTGCTAATGTTTCACCCTTTTTAATATTAAAGGATATGCCATTCACTGCATTTACTTCACCACTATCTGTATTAAACTTTACTTGAAGATTTTCAATTTCAACAAGATTGGTCATTATTTTTTTGTTGTTGTTGCATATGGATCAATTGCATCGCGTAAAGCATCACCTAGAGCATTAAATCCCAAAACTGAAATTAAGATTGCAAAGACAGGACTTAAAACCCATGGATAACTTCCAATTGTTCGCATATCTTGAGCAGAATTTAATTGAAGACCCCAACTAACAAATGGAGATTGAATGCCTAAACCTAAAAAGCTAAAAAAACTTTCTGTCAAAATTACAGAAGGTATCAATAAAGAAACACTTACTATAACGTGACTTGTTACATTAGGAAGTAGATGTCTATAAATGATTCTTAAATCATTGGAGCCTAAAGCTTCAGCTGCTTTAATATAGTCTAATCTTCTTAAAGAAAGGGTTTTTCCCCGGACCTCTCTTGATAGTTGAGCCCACCGTAAAGAGGATAAAATAAATGCCATAAAAATAAAAATCAGAAATGGATCCATTTGCCTTGGTAGAATTGCTACTAAAGATAAATACAAAGGTAAATCAGGAAAAGCTAAAGCAAGTTCCGTAACTCTTTGTGAGGCTATATCAAATTTTCCTGAAAAATAACCTGAGCTAATTCCCACTAAAATACCAATAAAAGTTGTTATAGTTACAACTATGAGAGCAAACAATAACGTTACTCTACTTCCCTTAAAAATTCTTGATAACATATCTCTTCCATAAGCATCTGATCCAATAAAAAATACTTTAGACCCCTCTTTAGTGGTAAATAAATGTAGATCCAAATTTAATCCTAGAAACTTATATTCCCATCCTCTAGTAAAAAAATAAAGATAGTTTTTTTGAGTATAATCAACCTCCATTATTGGAAGATATGTGTCAGGATCAAATCCTTCAGTAAAACCGTAAGCGAAAGGTCTTAACGAAAAATTATTATCCTCATCAAAGAAATGTATTCCCTGAGGAGGATAAAAAACTCTATCACTATCTCTTGCTGCTGGATCATATGGGGATAAAAAATCTGCAAAAACAGCAGAAAAAATCAAAAAGCCTACAAAAATTAAGCCTAATATTCCAACTCTGTTTTTCAAAAATCTTTTTCTTACTAGTGAAAAATATGAATTTTGTAAGTTTGAAGTTGTTTCCATAATATTTAATTCTGTCTTACTCGAGGATCTAAAATTGCTAGCAAAATATCAGCAATAATATTTCCAATAATTAATATTACTGTTAAGCAAAATAAAATTGCTGCAGTAGTATAAGTGTCTTGTCTTTGAATAGATTCTACTAAAAGTGGTCCTGCAGTTGGAATAGATAAAACGATCGCAGCTTCTAGTTCTCCCATTAGCATATATGGTAAAGCAATACCTTGAAACATTACAAGTGGATGCAAAGCATTTGGTACTGCATGACGGTATAATGTTTGATTTTCAGATAAACCTTTTGCTCTTGCTGTTTCAATATATTGCATACGCATTACATCTAATAAATTTCCTCGCATTACTCTCATATTGTAGGCAAGACCTCCGATAATTGCGATGACAAATATTGGCCAAATATGGAGTATGCCATTCCATAGTTTTGCAAAAGACATTGGTTGAACAGCGTAGTATGGAGAGTACATCGATCCAGTGTTGTCTGAATTTAGAACAATTGCTAACCAATACATAATTAGTAACGCTAAAAAGAAACGTGGAATTGTCATTCCTAAAAAAGCAAAGATAGTTGCTATATTATCACCCAACTTATTTTGATTTTTAGCAGCATAAATTCCAATAAAAACACCTATAATTGTGGCAAAAAAATGACAAATTAATGCTATTGCTAGAGTTCGAGGTAATCTATCACCTAACATTTCACTGACAGGTTTGTTGTAATGCATGGAAAAACCAAAATCGAAATTTAAAACAATATTTTTAATCCAATTGAAATATCTTATTACTAATGGTTCATTAAGTCCGTATTTTTCTCTCAACATTATTGTTAGTTCTAAAGCTTGTTCTTGTGTGATATTTGCTAAAGCTTTAGTTTGACTAACGTACCATGTTGCATAATCACCAGGCGGTAATTCAATAATAAAAAAAATTATAATACTGATTACGAACAGTAATGGAATTGAATAAAGAATTCTTCTAAATATAAATGAAAGCATTTTTTTTTAAAAAGTAAGGGGCTTAAATAGCCCCTTACTAAAAAATTTATTAATCAATACCAGGAACTCTTCCAGGGAAAAGTTCATCTAATTGATCATATTGATAAACCCAGAATTGTTCACGGATAACTGTATCTTCTGCCCATTGATAAGCTAAAACAGGCATTCCATCAGCTAAGTTTTGAATTCTTTTATTTATCAAAAGTGCTGTTGGATATTGAACTATACCAGGCATATAAACATTTTCTGTAAATAGTTTCTGATAGCGAGACATTAATGCTTGAGCCTCTGCCCCTTCAACACCATCTCTCCATTGTTCAAGAATACTTACGATTTCTTTTTCGAATGGTTGAAATTGTTGAGGATGTTCATCACTTCCCATGTGTGGATCAAATGAGGAAGTAGTTACAGGACCCATTTCTGACCAATAACCAGAGTTAGGGAATGCGAATTCTTGTTGAGCTCTTGAAATCGCCCAATCCCATTCACCTGATTGTCTAGTTGGCTCAGTATCTTCCATTGGTTTTAAATTAAGCTTAATACCAACTTCAGCCATCATGGTTGCAAGTCCATCACCAATTAACTTTTCATTCTCACTATCCTTATTTTGAACTAAATTAATAACAAGATCTCCCCCTCCATTTGCAAGATTTCGAATTCCGTTACCATCAGTATCCATAAGACCTAATCCATCAAGTAGAGCATTTGCACCTGCTGGATTATAAGGGAAAAATGAAGTAGCATCTGCATCAAAGAAAGCACTATCTCTAGCAATACCGCCTGCATAAACTGAAACAAATGGTCCTTTAGACATTGCTTTTGCAAAAGCTTTTCCATCAATTGCGTGTTTAATAGCTTTTCTGAATTCTAAATTTCTATTTAGATCTCGAATAGCTGCCATTTGATCATCCATTACTCCAAAGCCAATTGCATGGTTCATAGAGAGATGATATCCCATGGTTCTTCCACTAAATGAAAGTCCTGCTTGTGCATCATCACTTTTGGACTCTTTAACAGCTTCTAAGTATAAAGGTACGTTCTCCATATTTGAGAAGTCAGCGTTACCAGCTAAGGTATCAACCGTTCTTTGACCCCATGTTTTTAATTGGAACACCATCTCATTCATATACGGAAGTTGTTGTCCTTTACTATCAACTTTCCAATAGTATGGATTACGACGAAGTATTACCACCTCGTCTTGTTTATATTCAACTGCTGTCCATGCACCCATGCTAACCCATGGTAAACGTCCTGCAGGGAATGCTTGAACATAATCATCATAAGACGTACCACCATATTTAGGGTGATGCTCTTTAAGTAAATGTGATGGTCCAGGACATCCATTTATATATGCCATGGAGTGAAGAACTAATTTAGGTTCCTCTTGTGGGAATGTCCATCTAATCTGAGTTGGGCTGAGTACTTCTAAAGAAGTCCCTTCTCCCATTGTGGTTGCATTCATTCTTGTTGGAACGTTCTCATCTAGAACGTTGTCTTCCCACCAAAAACGAACATCTTCTGCATCAAATGGATCACCATCTGACCACTTTGCTCCATCAATAAGGTTCATAGTAAGTTTGTTTCCATCCCATTCCCAATCAGTAGCTAAGTTTGGTAATGGATAAGAGTCTTCAGCTTTTAATCTTACCATTGGACCGTTTCTTGTTAGACATTCTTGAACTGTGTAATTAATTCCACCCCATCCTTGATGTTGTGAAGCAGTCCAGTTCCATCCTTCAGGTCTTCCACCAATTGTATGTCTAAAAGTTCCTCCGTAACGACCAATACCATCAGGCATTGCATCTCCATTAAAAACTAAAGGTCTTTTTGGTAATCGTTCCCAAATCGGTGGTAGTTTACCTTCTTGAACTAGAGCACTAATGTATTCTGGCTCATAAAGAAATTCAAAGTCTCCAATATCTTGATAGCTCATCAATTCATCTCTTCCAATGAACTGAACGTCTTGCATATTTTCAATTGCAGGTGCTGATGGAAGTGCTATTGCACCTTCCGGTCTAGCAGACGCATTTGTACTGGTTAATGCAAAAGTAACTGATGCTACACTAGCAAGTAATGTGGATCTAAATTTATTTTTTTTCATCTGTCCTCCACTTAAAATTATAAAAAACTTATAATAAAATTGGATTATTGAGAAGAACTATTTAAGATTAGATTAAGTAATTTATAAATTAAATGCTTCCTTTTCAACTAAAATTGACCTATTTTGTTGATTACGCTTTGTTTTTTTGGTCAGCCCTTTAATTGATTTATTATATTTATAATTTTTTATTTTTTTTAGATTTTTTTTAATACTATTAATTTTTGATTGATATTGTGGTAGCCATTGTGCTTGTGCAACAAGCATTTCATCTACCATTTGCCAAACTTCCTCCGATGAACATACTGAGCTTACTAGCGGATCTTGCAGTACAGCAAGTTTTAATAATTCAATATCTCCTTTTATTGCTGCCTTTACAGCCATTCTTTGGACATCTATTGAGGTACTGCATAAAGAAGCACATTGCAATGGTAAGGTTACTCCTTCAATCATTTTTATACCTTTTGAATCTACGTATCCTGTACTCTCAATTACGCAATCATCATCTAAATTAGAAATTATTTTTTTATTAATAACATTAAAATGCCCTCTATATTTTTTTCCAGTTTCAATTGCTTCAATTATATAACTTCCGTGTTCAGTTGATCTTTTGTAATCATTAAGATTAATTCCAGAATTTTTTAAATATTTTGGGTAATCCTCAACAAACCAATTTCTCTTTTCATTACATACTCTTAGGTAGCCCCCTGTTTCACCATGTATCCAATTTGAAAGACTGCTCCATTTCTTCACATCTTTTTGTGTACGTCTATACCATGGTAAATACTCGCTTAAATGGCCATTACTTTCCGTAGAAAAATATCCAAATTTATCTAAAACATCAATTCTTACTTTTTCATCTCTTGAAAATTTTTTATGTTTCTTTAACGATTTAGAAAGCTGTTTTTTTGTTATTTTTTTACCTTTATAATTTAAATCTAAATACCAAGTCATATGATTTATGCCGCTGCAAGAATATTTCATTTTTCCGGATGGAATATTTAATGAGTCTTCAATTAGTTTTGCGCCACCCTGGACACCATGACATAAACCAACTGTATTAACTTTACCAATCTCATTAGCTACCCAAGTATTCATAGCCATAGGATTTGCGTAATTTAAAAAAAGTGCATTTTTTTTTGCATATTTTTTAATATCTTTACAAAAATCTAAAATGACTGGGATGTTGCGCTGGCCATACATTATACCACCAGCACAAATTGTATCTCCTACGCATTGATCGATGCCAAATTTTAATGGGATTGATATATCTGTTTCAAAAGCTTCTAAACCGCCAACTCTTACACAGCTAATAATATATTTTGCATTTCTTATTGATTCTTTTCTAATTGGATCAATACTAAGTTTAGTTGGAAGATTATTAGCTTTAATATCTTTTTGAATTAACTCTGCTACCATTAACAAATTACTTCTAGATATATCATGAAGAGAAATTTCTATATCTTGAAGTTTTTTTACTTTTAAAATATCTCTAACGAGGGTTTGAGTGAAGCCAACACTGCCTGCTCCAAGAAATGATATTTTCATAAGATTATTCTTAAACACCTTAAATTATTTGACAATATTATTATTTATTTTTAACATGAAATTAATATGTCAGATTTCACAGATTTCAGAGATAATGGATACATTCTTAAAAGAAAACTCTTTTCAGAAAATGAGATAACTAAATTAACTGAATTTATTGAAAGGAATTCTGAGAAAGAAAAACAAGCTAGAGAAACTTTTAGTTCTACAGGTAAATTAAATATCACATTATGGAATGAACCCTCAAATGATTTATTTGGAAAATTTTCTACTAATGAAAGAATTGTAAAACCAATGGAGGAATTCCTTGAAGATGAAGTTTATCATTATCATTCAAAAGTAATTTGGAAAAAACCCGGTGATGGTGGTTTTGATTGGCATCAAGATTATGGTTATTGGTATCATAATGCATGTCTATATCCAGATATGGGATCTTGTTTTATAATGTTAGATAAGGCTACTAAAGAAAATGGCTGTCTTAAAGTTTTAAAAGGATCTCAAAAGGTTGGAAGAATAGGTCATGGTGTATCTGATACTCCTGAACAAACCGCAGATTTAGATAGAATACGTGAATTAGAAAAAAGACACGAATGTATTTATATTGAAGCTGATCCAGGTGATGCTCTTTTTTTTCATGCAAATCTTTTGCATTCATCAGAAGCAAATAATTCAAATTACTCAAGAAGAACTTTAATAGTATGCTTTAATACTAAAACAAATAATCCCTATAAAGAAATTGGACACCCAAGGTACACTCCTTTAAAAGTTTCTCCTCATAATTCAATCATGGAATATCAAAATGATTAAACTCACTATAATTGGCGCAGGTAGTGCTGTGTTTACAAGAAGAATAGTAACTGATCTTTTAGCTATTGAGCAATTTAAAAATATGGAGATTGCACTACAAGATATTGATCCTGTAAGATTAAAAGCATCACATGATTTAATAGATGTAATTTCAAAAAAATTAAATATTTCACCTAAAGTTACTTCCCATACTGACAGACGAGAATCTTTAGTTGGTGCAGACTTTGTTCAAACAACAATTCAAGTAGGGGGATATGAGCCATCCACAGTTATTGATTTTAAAATTCCTAATGAGTTTGGGTTAAGACAAACTATAGCAGATACACTCGGCATAGGTGGAATAATGAGAGGCCTACGAACTATTCCTGTATTACTAGATATCGCAAAAGATATTATGGATATTTGTCCTAATGCTACTTGGTTGCAATACGTAAATCCAATGTGCTCAAATATGATTGCAATAAATACTGCTTTTCCAGAAATCAAAGCTATGGGTCTATGTCACTCTGTTCAGGGAACTGCTGAAATGCTAGCGAAAGACTTAGATGAAAATATTAATGATATTGATTACTTATGTGGTGGCATAAACCATATGGCCTTCTATAAAAAATTTGAAAAGAAAATTAAAGGAAATGAAAACGAAGACTTATATCCTAAATTAAAAAAACTAGCCGATAAAATTGTAAATGACGAAGAAATATCTTCAAGAAGTAAAAAAACTGATCATGAATCTAATAAGGTGCTTCATGAAAAAGTACGTTATGAAATTCTTAGACGATTTGGTTACTTTGTAACAGAATCTAGTGAGCACTTTGCTGAATATGTGCCGTGGTTCATAAAACAAAATAGAGACGATGTTATAAAAAAATATAAGATACCAATAGAAGAGTATATCGATAGATGTAAAAGCAATATTAAACTTTGGAAAGATTTAGAAAAAGATATGACTCCAATTTATGATATGCCTCTTAAAAGAAGTAATGAGTATGCGTCATTTATAATGGATGGAATTGCAAATAATAATGAAGTTACTATCAATGCCAATGTCATGAATGATAATTTAATTGATAATTTACCAGCAAATTGCTGTGTAGAGGTACCTGTAATAATTAATTCAAAGGGATATAAACCTCAAAAGTTTGGAAAATTACCTGAACAATTAGCGGCTCTAATGCGTACAAATATTAATGTGCAAATACTAACTGCAGAAGCTGCTCTAACAAAAAAAAGAGAGCACATATACCATGCTGCAATGCTTGATCCTTTAACAGGAGCTAATCTGACAATAGATGAAATTTATAGCATGACCGATAAGATGATTGAAGCACATGGCAATTATTTACCTCAGTATAATTGATGGCTAAACTAACTGTTAAAGATTTATTTGAGAAAAAAGGAAAAGTAAAATTAACTGAGCTATATGTAACGAATGCTTTAGAAGCTTATGCTGCAGAAAAAGCTGGGATAGATATCCAAATTGTATCTTTTAAAAAAGAAACATTAAGAACAGGTGTACCAACAAATAAATGGTTCAGAGATGCTCATATAAAAGATATTAGAGAAGCTGCTCCAAATACTTTCATGATATTTGGACTTGGTCAACTTTCATCTATTGATAAGACAATTGATGCAGCTTTAATTGCAAGAGACAACGGAGCTGATGCTGTTTATTGTGGAAATAGTCCAAAATATATTGAAGCTCTTCGCAAAGAAGGTTTACCTTCTGTAAGTCATATTGGATTAATTCCTTATAAAAGTACTTGGACAGGAGGTTTTAAAGCCGTAGGAAAAGATGCCGACTCGGCTTTTAAAGTTTATCAAGATGCTATTGCATATGACAATGCGGGAGCTATTGGTCTTGAGGTAGAATGCGTGCCTGATCGAGTAGCAGAATTAATTACAAAAAAAGTAAATCTTTTAACATTATCGATGGGGAGTGGTCCAAATTGTGATGTTGAGTTTTTATTTATACAAGATGTAATTGGTACTAATACTGATCGAGTACCTCGGCACGCAAAAGTATTTAAGGATACAAATAAGTCTTATGAAAAACTTTTAGATGACACTGTAGAAGGTCTAAAAAACTTTATAGATGACGTTAAAACTAAAAAATTTCCAACATCCTCAAATATTGTTCAAATAAAAGATGAGGAGTTTGAAAAATTATTAAATAAAATTGGTTAAATTTTAATTGTTAATAAGTCTTGTCCAATTACTGGATCCTTTCCAAAATCTTTTCTGACAGTTTTTTTTAGTTTTGAGATATTAAATCTTGTTGGAACAAAATGAGTTAGTACAAGTTTTTTACAATTTGATAATTTTGCAACCTTACCAACTAAATTACTCGTTGTATGGTATTCCTTTACGTTGTGTAAAGTTTTTTTAGTTCTAAGTTTTGAAGTCTTATTCATTTCATATTCAATAAAAACTTCATGCAAAAGAACGTCTGCGTTTTGAGCATTAACCATTAAGCTCTCACATGGTCTTGTGTCTCCACTAATTGTTAATTTTTTTTTATCATTAAAAAAAGAAAAGCCATATGCAAAAGGAACGGGTTTATGGTCTACTTCAAAATATTTAATTTTTATATCATTAATTTTTATATTACCTTCTTTATTGAACTCATAAACTTTGTATTTGAGACCTTTTATAGATTTTCTCTTTTCATAATTAATTCTCAGTTGACGCTCATCTCTCCAAGCTAAAAATATTTTATCTATAAATTTTTTTGTACCTTTAGGCCCATATATTTTCCAAATTGTATCTCTATCAGAATGCCAAGAAGAAATAATTAGTTGGTATAAATCTACAACATGATCAGTATGAAGATGAGTAAGAAACAAAGCATCTATTTCAGCAGAAGAGTTTCCACTTTGGTGTAATCTCTGCGTTACTCCAGAACCACAATCTACCAAAATTTTTGTTTTTTTTGAACATATAAGATTTGATGAACCACATCTTTTATGATCAATTGAAGGGCATCCAGTTCCAAGAAGCGTTAGCTTCATTATTCATCAAGAAATGTTTTTAACTTTCTTGCCCTAGTAGGATGTTTTAGTTTTCTTAAGGCTTTGGCTTCAATTTGTCTTATTCTTTCTCTGGTCACACTAAACTGTTGACCTACTTCCTCCAAAGTATGATCGCTGTTCATACCTATTCCAAATCTCATTCTTAAAACTCTCTCTTCTCTTGGTGTTAAAGAAGAAAGTATTCTTGTGGTAGTATCGCGTAAAGAACTTTTAACAGCTGCTTCTATAGGTATAAGAGCATTTTTATCTTCAATAAAATCTCCAAGAGAACTATCTTCTTCATCACCAACAGGAGTTTCTAAGCTTATAGGTTCTTTAGCTATTTTAAGAACTTTCTTAACTTTATCTAAAGGCATATGTAATCTATCAGCTAACTCATTTGGAGTAGGCTCTCTTCCAATCTCAGACATAATCTGCCTGGTTGTTCTAACTATTTTATTTATTGTTTCGATCATATGAACGGGTATTCTTATTGTTCTTGCTTGATCAGCGATAGATCTTGTTATAGCTTGTCTAATCCACCAAGTTGCATAGGTAGAAAACTTGTACCCTCTTCGATATTCAAATTTATCAACTGCTTTCATCAAACCAATGTTACCTTCTTGGATGAGATCAAGAAATTGCAGACCTCTGTTTGTATATTTTTTAGCTATAGAAATAACTAATCTTAAATTAGATTCTATCATTTCTTTTTTTGCCCTATTGGCTGATCTTTCTCCTTGCTGTACAGTCCCGACTATTCTTCTAAATTCAGATAAAGGAAGCTCTGAAGCAGATTGTATTTCTTTAATTTCTTCAATATTTTTATTTATTTCTATATGATTTCTATTAATAAATTTTTCCCAATTTTTATCTTTTGTTGCTAATAAACTTTGGATCCAGTTTTTTTCAAAGTTAAAATTTAAATACTGATTAATAAAGTCTTGTCTTTTTACACCAGCACTAGTAGCCATGCGTAACATCTTACCTTCACGTAATAGAAGTTTTTTATTTAATTCATAAAGTGCCTCCATAAGAGCTTCTATAGTTGTTGAATTAAAGTGTACTGCTTTCATCGCTGCAACCATTTCTTTTTGTATTTTTAAATATTTTTTTTCTAATGATATAAAATTTTTTTCATGTTTTTTGTCAGCATTTATTAATTCTTGACTATGTTTTTGAAGTTTTTTAAATAACTTTGTTATGTCATTAAAATCGTTTAGTACTTTTGGTTTAAGTTTTTCTTCCATAGCAGCAAGTGAAACATTTAGACTGTCCTCGTCGTCTTGTTGCTGATCTTCTTCATTATTTTCTTCAGTACTTTGTTCATTATCTTTCTTTTTTTTATCCTCTTTATCATCTCCTCCACTTTCAATAAGCTTAAATGTGTCTTCTAGTTTTGACTCAGAAATATCTGACATATCATAAGTGGCTTCCAGATCCACTATATCTCTTAAAAGCATAGTTCCATCTTTAATTGCATCTTTCCAATTGATTATTGATCTAATTGTCATTGGACTTTCACAAATTGCTCCAATCATTTTTTCTCTTCCAGCTTCAATTCTTTTAGCAATAGCTATTTCACCTTCTCTACTTAAAAGTTCTACTGCGCCCATATCTCTTAGGTATAGTCTTACTGGATCATCAGTTTTCCCTGTTTGTTTTTTTTCTTGATCATCACTGC
The DNA here is from genome assembly GCA_902519435.1 of uncultured Alphaproteobacteria bacterium. The sequence continues at coordinate 4,891 of CABYKC010000011.1, read as the reverse complement.
CTTCTTCAGATTTTGCACTTTGTTCTTTTGCTAAAGTTATTAATTCTTTTGCTTCCTCCTCAGAATAGATTTTAATATTATTGGAGGTTATTAGATCACTAAATTTTTTTATATTTTCTTGGAGTCTGAATTTTTTAGGAATAGCTTTTTCAATTATTTTTTGAGTATATATTCCATCAACTTTATGTTTATTTATTAACTTAGCAAATATTTCTTTTATATTTTCTTCAAAAACTGTGATTGCTTTTGGAATTTTTTTCGGCTTATCTTCTTGTGAAGGTTTAATTAAAGGCTTCTTAGATATTTTTTTTGTGATATTTTTTTTTGATTTTTTAATTATTTTTGATTTAGAAATTTTGGAAGACTTAGAAATTGATTTCTTCTTTGGTAATTTTTTTTTGATAGAACTTTTCTGTTTAGGTGCAGTTGTTTTTTTCTTAACAGTTTTTTTCTTAACAATTTTTTTCTTCTTTTTTGTCATAACTTTACTTTAGTAGCTCTTCATTATTGTGAAGATTAAAAGTGATATTTTTTAACTCATCCCATGTCATTGAAGATGAATTATTATCTATATCATTTAGGCTTTTATTTATTTTTTTCAAATTTGAAAGTCTTGTCTTCAAATTATTTATAGATTCTTTAATTTCACTTATAACTTCCTCAGAGTCATAATCTAAGTTTATATAAGGAAAAAGTTGAAATAAACTATTATCCTTAGTTTTTTGATAAATTTCAGATACTTTTTTAGGAAATTTAACAGTGTTAATATTATCTACATCTTGCCCAAAAAATTCTGATTTATGAATGAAATTTAAGAATTCAATTTGATCATTATTTAATAATTCGGAGGTTATCAAAAGCGAATAAATCTCTTGCCTTAATTTCATATGATTTAAATACGCTGCAAGAAAAGAGAGTATTTGTTTCTCTTTTAGTGAAATAGTTTTTGGAATAATTTTAATAGATTGTCTTTTTTTAGAAAATGATTTTAGTTTTTGAAAAAATAAAGATTTAAACTCATTTTTGTAAAAATATTTTATTTTACTGTCTTTTATATTACTGACTAATTCATCAATATATTTATCAAAAATAACTTTATTATCAGATTTTTGTAAATCAATTGATTTTGATGATTCCTGGAAAATAAAATCTACAATTGAAAGTGGATTTTTTAAATATTTTGCAAATTCACCTAAAGAATATTCATTAATAAAAGTATCAGGATCATATTCATTTGGCAAAATAACAAATTGTAATAATTTAGAAGGAGTCAAAAAAGGTAATGACATTATAGCACTTTTGTAAGAAGCTTTTAAGCCTGATGCATCACCATCAAACATCAATGTTGGCTTATTTACATATTTCCATGATAGTAAAAGATGACTGTCAGTTAAAGAAGTTCCTAATGGAGCTACGGCAGTTTTAATATTTTTATCATACAAACTTATGACATCCATATAACCTTCACAAATTAACATGTTTTTTTTTGATCTTATATTTTGTTTAGCATTGAAAAGATTATACAGAATATTTCTTTTTTTAAAAAAATTACTTTCTGGCGAATTAATATATTTAGGATTTGAATTATCTAAAACTCTTCCACCAAATCCAACAATTTTTCCATATTCATTTGTGATAGGAAACATAAGTCTGTTGTAAAAAAAATCACGTATCTTATTATTTTTATCTAGTTTTACTATATTGCTATCAAGTAGTTCTTTATCTTCAAAATCTTGTTCTTTTAGAAATTGATACAGAGTTTGCTTTGAGTTAGAAGAATATCCTAACTTAAAATATTTAATAGTTTCGTCTGATAAATTTCTTTTATTTAAATATCTTTGACAGTCTTTATTTATCTGTAAATTATCTTGAAACCATTTTGTAGAAATTTCTAAAATATTGTAAATTTTATCATTCTTTTTATTTAAATTTGAATCAAAATTATCAACTATTCTAATACCAACTCTTTGAGCTAGTTCTTTTACTGCCTCAGGAAACGAAAAATTATAAAGCTCTGTGTATATAGTAAATATATCACCCTTCGCCCCACAACCAAAACAATAATAGGAACCTAGATCATCATTGATTTTGCAAGATGGAGTTTTTTCATCATGAAAAAGACAGCAACACCAACTGTCTTTACCTTTCCTTATAACTTTTGTTTTCTTTTCAATTTCTTGTGAAAGAATAATTTTTGATTTTATCAATTCAAGATCATTTTTTGAAAATGACATTAATTGCCCAATAAAGATTTAGCTATTTTTCCAACCAAACCCATATCAATTTTACCAGTATAGTTTTCCTTAATTATTTTCATAAGGGCACCCATTTCTTTTATTGATGTATAATTATTCTCTTGAATTATATTTTTTATGATCAATGTTGTTTCATCTTCATCCATTTGTTTTGGTAAAAACATTTCTATTACTTTGATTTCATTAAGTTCCTTTTCAATAAGATCATTCCGATTCGCTTTTTCAAAAGCTTCTATTGAATCTTTTCTTTGTTTTACTAAACTCTGAAGTAAACTTAAAATATCAGAATCGGTCAAAGCGTCTTGCTTACCTCTAAGAGAAATCTCCTTATCTTTAATTGCACTCTTTATTAATCTTAAAGTATTGATGGAATTACTATCTTTTTCTTTGATAGAATTGTTATAATCAATTTCAATTTTATCCTTTAAGCTCATAATTTTTCACTTTCTAATATATTTAATTTAATAATATAATTCTTGTTTTTAATTTCAACTAATCCTTGACTACATTGTCATAAATGCCTACTAACTATCATTTTGCTTCATCTAAATATAATGGAAGTTTTAAAAAAAGAACCACATATACACAATAAAACTGCAGCTCTTGTATTAGAAAATGGTGAAATTTTATGGGGTTATGGATTAGGAGAGAAAAAGGGTGCAGTAGGTGAGCTTTGTTTTAATACCTCTCAAACAGGCTATCAAGAAGCATTATCTGACCCCTCATATACAAAACAAATCATTACATTTACTTTTCCACATGTTGGAATTGTAGGTACAAATCAAGAAGATCAAGAGTCAAAAAAAATCTACGCTGATGGTTGTGTAATCAATCAGCCGTTATCAGAGTATTCAAATTGGAGAGCAGAAAATGACTTAAATTCATATTTTTTAAAAAACAAAATTCCATGTATTTTTGGAATTGATACTAGATACTTAACTAAGAAATTATCTGTTGAGGGAGCTAAGAAAGCCGCAATTATTCACTTTGGAGAAGGTGAAAATAAAATTGAAAAACTTAAAACTCAAATAAATGAGTGGAAAGGTCTTCAAAATCTAGATTTGGCGGGAATAGTATCGACAGAGCAAAACTATAATTGGAAAAAAGGGATATGGAAAAGTAATAAATCAATTAAAAACCAATTTAAATATAATGTCACTTGCTTAGACTTTGGTATCAAAAATAACATTTTAAGAAATCTAAATGAATTTAATCTTAACCCAACTGTATTAAACTTATTTTCTAGCTACGAAGAAATAATAGAAACTAATCCTTCAGGAATCTTTTTATCAAACGGCCCTGGTGATCCTTATGCCACAGGTAGTAAAATAGTTGATGTGATAAAAAAATTAATTGATGATAATATTCCGATATTTGGAATATGTTTAGGACACCAAATTTTAGGATTGGCATTGAATGCAAAAACTAAAAAAATGTTTCAAGGTCACAGAGGTTCAAACCATCCTGTCAAAAATCTTACAACAGGCATTGTTGAAATTACTTCGCAAAATCATGGCTTTGAAGTTGATAGAAATAGTTTTGGCAAAGATATAATTGAAACTCATGTTTCACTATTTGACGGGACTAATGAAGGTTTAAGGCATAAGCATTTGCCAGTATTTAGTGTTCAGTATCATCCAGAGGCATCACCTGGTCCGCATGATAGTCATTATTTGTTTGAAGAATTTTATAAACTTATTGAGAAAAATGCCAAAAAGAACTGACATAAATAAAATATTAATAGTAGGTGCAGGTCCTATAGTTATTGGTCAAGCATGTGAATTTGATTACTCGGGTGCTCAGGCATGTAAGTCTCTCAAAGATGAAGGTTACAAAATTGTATTAATTAATTCAAATCCTGCAACAATAATGACTGATCCAGAATTAGCTGATCAAACTTATATTGAACCTATAACTAAAGAATTTGTAGAAAAAATAATCGAAATCGAAAAACCAGATGCTCTTCTCCCAACTATGGGAGGACAAACTGCTTTAAACGTTTCAATGGAACTTTTTAATAATCGTATACTTGAAAAACACGGAGTAAAAATGATTGGAGCTAACCCAACAGCAATAGAATTAGCTGAGGATAGACAAAAATTTAAAGATGCAATGAAAGAAATTGGTCTAAGCTGTCCTAAAAGTTACGTGGTTAACACTATTGAAGAGTCAAAAAGAGTAAAAAATGAATTAAATTTACCTCTTGTCATAAGACCAAGTTTTACACTTGGAGGTACCGGAGGTGGTGTAGCCTATGATGATGAGGGTTTTATTGATTTATGTAATAGGGGTTTAAATGCAAGCCCAACAAATCAGATACTTATTGAAAAATCTGTTTCAGGTTGGAAAGAATTTGAGATGGAAGTTGTTAGAGATAATAAAGATAATTGTATTATTGTTTGCTCAATTGAAAATGTTGATCCAATGGGTGTTCATACTGGAGATAGCATTACAGTAGCTCCATCCTTAACATTAACTGATAAAGAATATCAAATTTTAAGGAATGCTAGTATTAAGGTTCTCAGAAAAATAGGTGTTGATACTGGTGGTTCAAATGTTCAATTTGCAATAAATCCTGAAGATGGAGAAATTAATGTCATTGAAATGAATCCAAGAGTTAGTAGATCTTCTGCGTT
>CABYKC010000010.1 GCA_902519435.1 uncultured Alphaproteobacteria bacterium | reverse complement strand
TTTTTTAATTTACCTGATAAATATCTACTTCCAAAAATACACTTTATGTCTTTATTTACAATTATCATATCATACATTTCTTTTGCATCTTTAGTGTCTAATTCTAAGTCTGCATCTTGAAATAAAATATATTCTCCATTAGAATTTTGTATTCCTATTTGTAATGCTTTACCCTTACCTGAATTGATATCTAGTTTAATGATTTTAAATATGAATTTATAGTTACCTTTTTGTCTAATTTGTTTTAAGACATTAGAAGAACCATCTGTTGATCCATCGTCGACTACGATGATCTCAATGTTTTCTTTATTAAAATGAAACTTAAGTTGTTCAAAAAGCTCACGAAGAAAAGTAACTTCATTAAAAACAGGAATTACTATTGATAGAGTTTTACTATTCTCTTGGCGCATGTTTATTCAGTATTCTCTGTAATGTACGTCTATGCATTCTAAGTCTTCTTGCAGTTTCAGATACATTTCTATTACACTGTATAAACACTCTTTGTATATGTTCCCATCTAATTCTGTCTGCGGTCATTGGATTCTCAGGAGGAGGGGGTAATATTTCTTTAGAATTCGTAAGAGCATCGTAAATTTGATCTATTTCAGCTGGCTTTGGTAAATAATCAATTGCTCCAGATTTAATTGCTGCAACAGCAGTGGCAATATTTCCATAACCTGTAAGTAATAAGGATTTTGTATGCGGACTAATTTTCTGCATTTCTTTAACTAATTCTAAACCTGAACCATCTTCAAGTCTCATATCAACAACTGCATAATCAAAACTGTTTTCTGACACTTTAGATATTGAATCTTTGAAACTTGGTGATGATACAACTTCAAAACCTTTCTTTTCCATTGATCTTGTAAGTCTTTCTCTAAAAGGAAGATCATCATCAACAATTAATAACTTCATACTCATATATTTAAGATAGAGTTATCAAACGTAATTTCAACAACAGCACTATTTTCTCTGGAATTATAAAATTTAAGATTTCCCCCCATATTTTCTATCAAATTTTTAGCTATAAATATTCCTAATCCCATTCCTTGATTATTTTTTGAAATATATGGCTCACCTAATTTATCAATAATATCTTTTGAAAAACCACTACCATCATCAATAATGGATATTTTTACATTTGCTTTAAAATAATTTAATTCAACTGTTACTGTCTCTTTAGAATAAAATATTGCATTTTGAATTATATTTCCCAAAGCATACATTATCTCATCTTTAAATATAATTTCTGGCTCATCATAAGACTTGTTATTTATAATATTTAATTTTTTATTTTTATTAAATTTTTCGAAGTTAATTTTAGCTAAATCACTTATTTTTACTTTTTCTAGAAATTTATCTTTTAATTTCATAGGATTTTTTGAAAATCTTTGAAGTATTTCTTTACATCTTTCGGCCTGAGATTTAAGCAAAAGAATATCTCTTGTGATATTTTTATCTTCAATTAATTTTTTTTCTTTTAAAAGATCATTTAGAATTAAAAAAATAGTGTTTAATGGAGTTCCAAGCTCGTGTGCTGCAGCAGCACTTAATGAGCCCACTTCAGTTATTTTTTTTTGATTTAGAATTTGTAATTTTGATATTGATAAGGCATTAGAAATTTTTCGAGACGAATTAGCAAATAAATAGGCATACATTGCAATAAATATTACTGTTATTATTAAAGATGAAACTAATCCAAAACTATAAATTTGTGGTAAATAGAATTCAGATCCTAGATCAAGCGGGATAAAATAAAAATTAAGTAAAATAATGAAAATAATAGATATTGTAGATAAAATAACTGTCATTGCTGCGGGTAAATATGAAGCTGAAGTTATTACAGGTGCTAATATTAATATGGAAAATGGATTAACTATACCTCCAGTTAAAAATAATAAAAATCCTAATTGCATTGTATCAAATAGTAAAAATAAAAAAGCCTTAATATTACTTATAGTTTTATTTTTTCTTTCTTCAAAATATGAATAAAAATTAACAAATACTGAAAGAGTTATAATTAATAAAGTTTCGATAAATGGTATTTGAATTTGAATAATATAGGAAACAAAAAAAACTGCTAAAAATTGTCCAAAAATTGCTATCCATCTTATTTTTATAAGGTTACCAAGGAGTATGGTATTCATTAAGATTTAAATATCAAGATTTGCAACCTTCAATGAATTTTCAGAAATAAATTTTTTTCTTGCATCAGTTTCTCCTCCCATTAGGTCTTCGAAAGCTTTATTTGCAGCATCTACTTCATTAATTTTAACTGAAAGTAATACTCTTGCATTTTTATCTAATGTAGTTTCCCATAATTGGTCTGGATTCATTTCACCCAGACCTTTGTATCTATTTATTTGCAATCCTGTTTTTCCTATTTCCATAATTTTATCTATTAAATCTAAAGGACCAAAAATATTAAAATCTTCATTTTTATAACGTATGACCCCACAACCTGTTTCTTTTAAACGATAAAAATTTTCCATTAGCTCATCTTTAAGTTCATTCAATGCTTTAGCTTCAGGTGTAATAATAAAATTTTTATCTATTACGTATTTTTCTGTAAAGCCACGAATTGTTCTTTTAAAAATTAAGGATTCATCTTTGTAAATTACTGTCCAATTTTTTTCTGAAATATTTGAGATTAAATTTAATCTCTGCTGAAGGTATTTAGCGATTTCTCGACCTATGTTTTTATCTTTAAGATTTCTAATATCTAGTGCCCTAACTATTGCAGAATGCTCAATTATATAAGTATTATCAACTCTTCTTAATAATGGTAAAACTAAATTTTTAGTTTTTTTTGAAAGATAAATGATTTGTTTTAGCTCTTTTCCCGCAAGTAAAGAACGTTGTGTATTTTCAAAAACGGTATTTTTTAATCCTTCCTCAATTAGATGATCCTCCAAATCGTTGTCATCTTTTTTATAAACTGTAGAACTTCCTTTTTTAAGTCTGTATAGTGGTGGTTGGGCTATATATAATCTTCCTGAATCAATAATTGGTTTCATATGACGGTAAAAAAAAGTTAATAAAAGAGTCCTGATATGACTGCCATCAACATCTGCATCAGTCATTATAATAATTTTATGGTATCTCATTTTTGAAATGTCAAACTTGCCTTCCAATTTATTCACCTCTGTATCATCATCAGTAGGATTTCCAACTCCAGCTCCTATGGCGGTAATTAGTGCACCAATTTCATTACTTGTGAGAACTTGTTTTTCGTTTGCTCTCTCAACATTAAGTATTTTACCTCTTAGTGGGAGGATGGCTTGATTTTTTCTATCTCTACCCTGCTTTGCAGAACCTCCAGCTGAATCACCTTCAACTATAAACAATTCTGATAATTCAGGATTTTTTTCTTGGCAATCTGCAAGTTTACCTGGAAGAGAAGTATTTTCTAATCCAGTCTTCCTTCTAGTTAGTTCTCTTGCTTTTCTTGCAGCTTCTCTTGCGTTAGATGCTTCAATTATTTTATCTACTACCTTTTTAATTTCAGCTGGATTTTCTTCTATCCATTGTTCAAGTTTATTTAAACTAGTTGATTCTATTACTGGTCTCACTTCAGATGAAACAAGCTTATCTTTTGTTTGACTTGAAAATTTTGGATCTGGTAATTTAACTGAAATTATACAAGTTAATCCCTCTCTAGCATCTTCTCCACTAATATTATTAGAAGTTTTTGTACCTGCGTTAATATAGTTTACTATTGACCTAGTTAAAGCACCTCTAAAACCAGCGAGATGTGTACCACCATCTCTTTGAATAATATTATTTGTAAAACAAATAGTGTTTTCGTGATAACTGTCGGTCCATTGCAAGGAACACTCAATTAAAATATTATTTTTTTCACCTTTAAAATATATTGGAGTAGAATTAATAAGATTTTTACCATCGTTTAAATATTTTACATATTCTTTAATTCCTCCATCATATTTAAAATTAATTTTTTTATCTACAGATTGTCTTTTATCTATCAAAAAGATACTTACTCCTGTATTTAAAAATGCTAGTTCCCTAAGTCTTTTTTCTATTACTTTAAAATTGAAGTTTATATCTTTAAATATTTTTGACGATGGAAGAAAAGTAATCTTAGTTCCAGTAAAGTAATTATTATTAACTGTTTTCGAATCACCAATTACATTTAATTCTTTAGTTACTATACCATTCTTAAATTCAATATTATGTATCTTTCCATCTCTATTTATTTCTAAAATTAAATTTTCTGACAAAGCATTTACTACTGAAACTCCAACACCATGCAATCCACCTGAAACTTTGTAACTGTTTTGGTCAAACTTTCCACCAGCATGGAGTTCTGTCATTATAAGCTGGGCAGCTGGTATTTTCTCAGTTTTATGGAGATCTACTGGTATTCCTCTGCCATTATCAGAGATAGTAACTGTTCCATCTGCATTTAAGATTACTTCTATTTTGTCACAAAAATCAGCTAATGCCTCATCAATAGAATTATCAAGAACTTCGTAAATCATCTGATGAAGGCCAGATCCATCATCGGTATCACCAATATACATACCTGGTCTTTTTCTTACAGCCTCAAGCCCTTTAAGTACTTTTATAGAATCAGAAGAATAGTCAGAATTCATACTTCAGTTATATTATAAAATTTTGCATTTGTTGATACAAAAGAAAATAAATCTTTATCAGTCCCAGTGAGAAAGAATTGAAAATCAAATCTATTTATCATGTCTAATAAAATTTCTCTGTTATGGGTATCTAAATGTGAGCCAATTTCATCAAACAATAAGATTGGATTAATATCTTGATAATTTACTAAATAATTACATTGGGCTAGTAAAATCATTAGAACAATAGTTTTCTGTTGTCCTGTAGATAATATTGACGCTTCGTATTCATGATTTATAAATGCAACAATATCAGATTTGTGAGGCCCAATCTTAGCACCCCCATATATTTTATCATAATCTCGAGAATCTTTTAAATTAGATAAATATTTATCTAATGAAATTTCGTCATTGAAAAAGTCATCCTTCATTTTTAAATTAACATTAAATTTAAATTTATGATCATTTTTTAAAATATAGATATTATCATTTATAGATTTTATCTGTGATTGCCGTAATTTATATATTTTTATCCCTAATCTACATATCTCTAATTCAATTTGATTTAACCAATCATTATCACTAGCGTATTGATGAAGAATTTTTCCTCTTTCTAATAAATTATTCTTATATTTATTTATCAATTTATTATAGTCATTTTTATAAGAGAAAATTAATCTATCTAAAAAATTCCTTCTATAAGATGGTGATACTTGGAACAATCTTTCCATCTCTGGTAAGAACGTGAGATAGGATACAGACTTATTTAGAAAATCTAAAGAATCTTTAGAAGCATCATTATTAACTTTAATAATTTTTTTTAATTTTTCATTTTTAGTTTCAGTAAATATTTTTATATCGTAATTATTTTTTAGTATTTCTAAGTTATGATTTAAAAAGAAATTATCTTTTTCCTTTTTTATGAGAGAGGATATGTTTGAATTTCTTATACCCCTTCCTTTTGCAATTAAAGAAATTCCCTCCAAAATATTAGTTTTACCACAACCATTATCGCCAAAAAAAATATTTAGTTTTCTATCAAATGATGTTTTAAAATTACAAAAATTTCTAAAATTATTTAATTCTATATTTATTATTTTTGCCAAATTTTTTATACTCTCATTGGCATTAAAACATACACCAAATTAGAGTTAGAATTTTCAATAGCTATAATTGGTGAAGTATTATTCTTTAATTTAATTGATATTTCTTCATCTTCTAAATTATTCATAATATCCATTATGTATTTTGAGTTAAATCCGATCTCGATTTCTTCACCTTCATATTCAATATCCAAATCTTCTGATGCTGTGTTACTTTCATTATTAATAGTGTTCAAATTTAAAATATTTTTTATTAGTTTAAATTTAATTATAGGAGATTTTTCACTTGAAATTGTGCTAACTCTGTCAACTGCAGATAGTAATTTTTCTCTATTAATTTTTAAAATACTTGAATTGTCAATTGGTATGACTCTTTTGTAATCTGGGAAACTACCATCAATTAATTTTGATATAAATATTATATTTTCAATAAAAAATATTATTTTATTAGAACTAATTGATATTTTTATGTCGGCATTAGTCTCAGATAATAATTTTGATAATTCGTATATTGTTTTTTTAGGTATTATTACACCAGATATTTGTTCAATATTATCTTTGATAATATAACTAAACTTGGCCAGGCGATGGCCGTCTGTACCAACTAGGGTTACTATTTTTTTGTTTTCTTCAATATTAATATTAAAATATAAACCATTTAAAAAATATCTTGTTTCTTCATTAGATATTGCAAATTTTGTTTTATCTATCAATTTAAATAAAGTTTTTGAGTTTATAGTTAAATTTGAGCCGGAATTATCTTGATCAATTAGAGGATAATCTTCTTTAGGCAAGCAAGCTAAAGAAAAGCGTGATTCATTTGCACGTAATGTTAATAATTTTCCATTATTTGAGATAATTTCTATTTCACTATTCTCATCAAGTTTTCTAACTATGTCATATAGTATTTGGGAATTTATTGTGGTTGCACCATCTTCTAAAACATTACAATTTATTTCCTCTATTATTGAAATATCCATATCTGTTGATGATAATTTTAATTTATTATTTTTTGCTTCAATTAGAATATTTGATAAAATTGGTAATGAATTCTTTTTATCTACTATTCCTTGTAAATGAGATAGTGTTTTAAAAAAATTAGATCGAGGAATTTTAAATTTCATATCTTAGCATATGATAAAAATAATTAAGAATCTATAAGTCTTTTCAACAATTCTAGATCTTCATTAAAATTAACATCTGAGAGCTTAAGTTCCTCAATTTTTTTAACAGCGTGCATAACTGTTGTATGATCTCTTCCTCCAAATTTTCTACCTATTTCTGGAAGTGATCTAGAAGTTATAGACTTAGCTAAATACATAGCAATTTGTCTTGGTCTAGCAACTGATCTAGATCTTCTAGGTGAATGCATATCGGTAATCCTAATATTAAAATGTTCAGCAACTTTCTTTTGGATTTCTTCAATTGTAATTTTTTTATTTGAAGATTTCAATAAATCTTGGAGAACAAGTTGTGCAGTTTCTACAGTAATTGCAGTACCGACTAAAGTTGCATGAGCTACTAGTCTGTTTAGTGCTCCTTCCATTTCTCTTACGTTTGAAATAATTCTGTGGGAAAGAAATTCTAAAACCTTTGGTGGAATTTCAACACCTCTTTTATGAGCTTTTTCTATAAGTATGCCTAATCTAAGCTCATATGTTGTTGGATGAATATCAGCTACTAAACCACAACCTAGTCTAGACTTTAACCTTTCCTGAACTCCATCAAGATCTGTAGGAGTTTTATCAGCAGAAATAACTATTTGTTTATTTTGTTCTATAAGAGCGTTAAATGTATGGAAAAATTCTTCTTGAGTATTATCTTTGCCACTAATAAATTGAACATCATCAATCATCAATACATCTATTGATCTAAACTGTTCTTTAAATGCAGAGGTATCTTTATATCGTAATGCTCTAACAAATTGGTACATAAATTTTTCTGCAGACAGATATATAACCTTTCTTTCAGGTTGTTGTTGTTTAATCTTCCATCCAATAGCATGCATTAAATGTGTTTTTCCTAAGCCTACTCCTCCACATAGAAACAATGGATTGAATGTTATTTTATTTGCTTCAGAAACTCTCTGGGACGCAGCAAAAGCTAATTCATTAGGTTTTCCTACAACAAAATTCTCAAAAGTGAACCTAGGGTCAAGAGGGGCACCAAACTCATTTGGATAAGTTGACGATTGGTTGGATCTGAGATCCATTGTTGATTTCCAATGATTATCACTAGATTTTATTGTCCTAGTTGTACCTGGAACAATTCTTCCTCCTGAAGGTTTAACCACAAATTTAATTGTATCAACATTGTCTATTTGATTTTTTGCTTCAGCTTTTACTTTATCAGAATAGTTATTTACTATCCAATCTCTTAAAAACTTTGTTGGAACTGAAAATGTGATTGTGGAATCGGTTAAAGATTCAAAGTTTAAATGCTTTAGCCAGTTATTATAAGCAGATTCACCTACATTGTTTTTAAGATTTTTTTTAAAAGATAACCATTTACTTTCTTCAAACATAGCAGATGTATTATCCATTTTCCCCCAACAAGACGATTTTTTACTTAATAGAACTTCACGAAAAAAATCAAAAGTCGTAAAATTAAATCACCAAATTAATTTACCTAATCAACACTCTTTAAGTATTTTTAGCAAGAAGAAAAGTGAAAAAAATTAAAAAAAAATTATTTTTTTGAAAATTGTTTTGATAAGGAGGATAACTTTCTGGATATGTATTCTTTTTTAAAAATACCTTTTTTTGATGCTTTGGCCATTATTGAATTGACATTACTGAAGGATTTTTGGATTTCTTTGTCATTTTTTGCATCAACTGAAGATTTAAATTTATTTAGAGCGTTTCTAAACTTGGATAGGTATTGAGAATTAACAGTATTTCTAGATTTGTTCTGTCTCGATCTTTTTTTTGCTGAAGCATGGTTAGCCATACGCGTGCTATAAATTTAAAATAAATTAAGTCAATTAATTTTTAATAAAGAATTACTTATTATTTTGGAGTTTTGGACAATAAAAAGTAGATCTTCCATATTGAATGATCTTTTTCACCTTATCTTCACCTATTTTTTTTCCTTCTTTATTGTAAACCTTAAAATTAGACTGAAAATTTCCTAATGTACCATCAATAGACCTATAATCTCGTATGCTTGAACCCCCATATTTTATTGCTTTATTTAAAATTTTTCTAATAGATTTAATTAGTTTCATAATGAGACTAATTTGTAAATCTTTACCCAAGGTAAGTGGTGAAATTTTAGAATCAAATAGAATTTCCGATGCATAGATATTTCCTATACCAGCAATTAATTTTTGATTGAGTAAAATTTGCTTTATTGGAACCTCAGATTTTGAAATTTTTTCATATATCATTTGTGCTGTAAGATCTGGACTAAGAGCATCTACACCCAAACTCAATATATACTTTTGTTTATTTAGATCTTTTGTTTGAGCTATATCTATAAATCCAAATTTCCTTGGATCATGATAAACAAGTATAGTTTTACTTAAAAAGTAAAGTACAAAATGATCATGTTTTATTCTTTTGTAGCTTTTATTGACAGTTTTTAATCGTCCTGACATTCCTAGATGTATTACTAGAGAATAATCTGTATCTAAATCTATGATAATGAACTTTGCTATGCGTCTTAGGTTGGATATCTTGGAGTTACGTAGTATATTAATTATATTATTAGGAATTTTAAAACGAAGTTTTGATGTATGAATTTTGACATTAGATATTTTTTGATTCAATATTACTCTAAGTCCTTTAACTGTAGTTTCAACTTCGGGTAATTCTGGCATAATGAAAAAAGATTATAATTTTGGTTATACAAAAGTAAATTCAAAACAAAAGACTAAACTTGTTCAAAATGTTTTTTCAAGTGTAGCTCCAAGCTACGATTTAATGAATGATTTGATGAGTTTAGGTATGCATCGATTATGGAAAAAAAGATTTGTAGAGACTGTAAATATAAATGAAAATGAAATTGTGTTGGATGTCGGTTCTGGTTCTGGTGATATTGCCAGCGAAATTTTAAAAGAAAATAATTCAACCAGTCTTTATCTTTTAGATTTAAATGAAGAAATGTTATTAGAAGGAAGAAAAAGATTAAAAAAAGAAAAAAATATCAAATATTTTATTGGTGATGCTGAAAAGTTAAATTTTGAAAATAATTTTTTTGATAAATATACCATTTCTTTTTGCTTAAGAAATGTGACAGGGTATTTATTATCTATAAAAGAAGCTTACAGAGTTCTTAAACCTGGTGGTAAATATTGTTGCTTAGAATTTAGTACACCTAAATCATCCTTGATATCAAGTTCATATAAAATTTATAAATCAAAGATTTTACCTCTTTTAGGAGAAATAGTTGCTAAAGATAAAAATGCTTATAATTATTTGAGTGAAAGTATTGATTTATTTCCATCACAAGAGGAGCTTAGTAAAAATCTACGTGATTGTGGATTCACTAAAGTCGAAACTATTAATCTATTTAATGGAATTGTGGCTATACACACTGGTTACAAATTGTAATGAATAAAATTTTATTAATAATAACTGGCTCTATTGCTGCATCCAAATGTAAAGAAATTATTACTTTGCTAAATATTAATGAAGTTAAGATTAGCTGTATTCTAACTAACGAGGCAAAGAAATATGTAAAAATATTAGATATAAAAAAATTACTTAAAAATAGAATATTTACAGATGAACATGAAAAAAAAAATAAGATGCTCCATATTAATTTATCAAGAGATAATGACATAATAGTTGTGTGTCCAGCTACAGCTAATTCTATTGCAAAATTTGCTAATGGATATGGAGATAATTTAGCTTCTAATACATTGCTTGCTGCAAATAAAAAAATTTTGCTTGTCCCCGCAATGAATAGTTTTATGTGGCATAATAAAATTAATAAAAAAAATGTGAAGTCATTAAAAGATAATGGTCATGAGTTTATTGGTCCAAAAGTTGGAAATCTAAAATGTGGAGAATTTGGTTTAGGAAGAATTGATAACTCAAAAAATATAGTGAATAAAATTTTAAACAGATTAGAAAATATTAATTTATTAAAAGATAAAAAATGCCTAGTAACTGCAGGACCAACAATTGAAATGATTGATCCAGTTAGGTTTATTTCTAATCAATCTTCTGGGAAACAAGGCTATGAAATTGCTTCACAACTAGTTTTATACGGAGCGAATGTAACCTTGATATCTGGACCAACA
The DNA here is from genome assembly GCA_902519435.1 of uncultured Alphaproteobacteria bacterium. Next base: position 11,894 of record CABYKC010000010.1, on the reverse strand, counting down.
AAATTAGATCCTCCACCAAATTTGAAATTTATTAAAATAGAATCAGCAAACGAAATGTATCAAAAAATTAAAAAAATTTCTAAAATTGATATTGGAATTTTTACTGCTGCAGTATCTGATTTCAAAAATAAAAATATAAATAAATACAAGATTAAAAAAAATAAAAAATTAAATATCAGTCTTCATAAGAATATTGATATTTTAGAAAAAATTGGAAAAAGTAAAACTCAAAGGCCTAGATTGTTAGTAGGTTTTGCAGCTGAAACAGGAGGAATTAATAATGCTAAAAAAAAATTGGTGGATAAAAAATGCGATATGATTGTTTACAACAAAATCGATAGTAAAAATAAAGTTTTTGGATCAGATTACAATCAAATATCGATAATTACAAAAAACCAGATAAAAAAATTTAAGAAAATGACAAAGGTAAATTGTGCAAAGCAAATTATAAAACAAATTTATAATATTTTATAGACTTATGAATGATTACTCTGAGGAAGAATATAAAATTTTTAGTAGATTATTTATTTTAAACGAATTTTCCGAAGAAAACCTTAAAAAATTATCTAACATAAAAATTGGTATTGTTGGTATGGGAGGTATAGGATGTCCTTTAAGTCAATATTTAGTAAACTCTGGAATTAAAGAATTATTAATTGTAGATGGAGATATTGTTGAAAAAAGTAATCTTAATAGACAAATTTTATTTAATATAAATGATATTGGAAAAAAAAAGGTTGATGTAGCAAAGTACAAATTAAAATTAATTAACACTGAATGTAAAATTAATACTATTGATGAAAATATCAATTCTTTAAATTTAAATTTTTTAAAAGAATGTTCTATAATTGTTGATGCAACTGATGACTGGTTCAGTTCTAAATTATTAAATGAATATTGTCTTAAAAACTCAATCAATTTTTTATATTCCTCTGCATTAAGGCATGATTTACAAATAATTCTTTTCAATAATTCAAATAAAAATAATCATCTATGTTTAAATTGTATCTTTCCTAACAAAGATGATGTTGATCTTCCCAGATGTAGTGTAGTAGGTATTTCAGGCATTTCTGCAGGGTTAGCAGGTTTAATTGCTGCTCAAAAAATAATTAATTTCTATTTAAATTTAAAGGATGAAACTAATATAATGACAATTTCTGATGGAAAAAAATTAAGCATTGATAATATTGTTATTAAAAGTAAACATGATTGTGATTTAAAATCAGTTTAAGTTAATTGATAAATATATAAAAAAAGTTTAATTAAAATTATGAAACAAAATTCATTTAACTACGATCAATTAATTGATTGTGCTAAAGGTATTCTTTTTGGAAAAGGGAATGCTCAACTTCCAATGCCTCCTATGTTAATGTTTGATAGAATTACTTCAATAAATGATACTGGTGGAGAATTTTCTAAAGGTGAGGTTATTGCAGAATTAGATATTAAAGAAGACTTATGGTTTTTTGAATGTCATTTTAAAGATGATCCCGTAATGCCAGGTTGTTTAGGTTTGGATGCTATGTGGCAATTACTTGGTTTTTATTTAGGATGGCTTGGCCAACCAGGAAAGGGTAGAGCTTTAGGAGTTGGTGAAGTTAAGTTTACCGGTCAGGTATTACAAAAAGTCAAAAAAGTGACTTACCATATATCTCTAAAAAGACTTATACTAAGAAAATTGATTTTAGGAGTTGGAGATGGTGTTTTAAAAGCTGACGGTGAAACAATCTATGAAGCTAAAGATATGAAAGTCGGTTTATTTTCACCTGAGAAATAAGTAATGAATAGAGTAGTAGTAACAGGTTTAGGTATAGTATCATGTATTGGTAATAATCAATCGGATGTTATAGACAGTCTTAAAAATTTGAAATCTGGTATAACAAGTGCAGAAGAGTATGAGGAGTTTTCATTTAGAAGTCTTGTACACGGTAAACCAAATATAGATATTGGTAACGAAATTGATAGAAGATTACTAAGGTTTATGGGTGATGGAGCTGCCTACAACTACATTGCTATGAAAGATGCTATAGGCGACTCAGGGCTGGAGGATTGTGATATTTCAAATGAAATGACTGGTATAATTGTTGGTTCAGGTGGTCCATCTACACAAAATTTATTTAAGTCTTCTGAAATTGGAAAGAATTCGGGTTCAAAAAAAATTGGACCATTTATGGTGCCAAGAGCAATGTCTAGTACAAATTCTGCAACTCTTGCTACTCCTTTTAAAATTAAAGGAGTTAACTATTCAATTACTTCAGCATGTTCTACAAGTTCACATTGTATTGGTAATGCGTACGAACTAATTCAGATGGGAAAACAAAATATTATTTTTGCTGGTGGAGGTGAAGAACTCCATTGGACTTTATCAATTTTATTTGATGCAATGGGTGCTTTGTCATCAAAATATAATGCTACTCCAAACAAATCTTCAAGGGCATATGATGCAGATAGAGATGGGTTTGTCATTGCTGGTGGGGGCGGAACACTAGTACTTGAGGAATTAGAGCATGCAAAAGCTAGGGGTGCTAAAATATATGGTGAAATAACAGGATATGGAGCAACCTCAGATGGATACGATATGGTACAACCTTCTGGAGAAGGAGCAGAAAGATGCATGAAGCAAGCGTTAAAAAATATTGGTGGTAAAATTGATTATATAAATACACATGGAACAAGCACTCCAATAGGAGATGTAAAAGAATTGGAAGCAATCAAAAATGTTTTTGGTTCAAATATTCCTAAAATGAGCTCAACAAAATCTTTGACTGGTCATTCTTTAGGGGCAACTGGTGTGCATGAAGCAATTTATAGTTTATTGATGATGAAAAATAATTTTATTAGTGGTTCTGCTAATATTGAAAATCTCGATGATAGTGCCAAAGATTGTAATATTCTTTTAAAAACGGAAAATGACGTTGAAATTGAGCATGTTATGTCGAATAGTTTTGGTTTTGGCGGTACAAATGCAACATTAGTATTTTCAAAATATCATGCTTAAAAATAAAAAAGGTTTAGTATTTGGTATTGCAAATAATCATTCCATTGCATGGGGAATAGCAAAACAACTAGCTGAAAATGGTGCTGAAATAGCCATTGGTTATCAAAATGAAATACTATTGAAGAGGGTGAAACCACTTTCTGAAGAAATTAATTCAAAAATATTAATAGAATGTGATTTTAATGATAATGACTCAATAAACCAATCTGTAGAAATTATAAAAAAAGAATGGGGCACAATTGATTTTATAATTCATGCTGTTGCATTTGCAGATAAATCAGAGTTAAATGGTAGATATGTTGATACTACGAAGGATAATTTTATTAATTGTTTGGAAATATCATGTTTTTCTTTAACTAGTCTTGCAAGAAATTTTGAACCTATAATGAATGACGGAGGAAGTATTCTCACCCTTACTTTTTACGGGTCAAATAAAGTAATACCAAATTACAATTTAATGGGAATTGCAAAAGCTGCTTTAGAAACAAGTGTAAAATACTTGAGTGTGGATTTAGGCACAAAAAATATTCGTGTTAATGCAATCTCAGCGGGACCTATGAGAACAATTGCTGGTTCAGCTATAAATAATGCTAGGAAGGTATTTAAATTTACAGAAGAACATTCAGCATTGAAACGAAATGCAAAACTAGATGAAATTGGTAAATCTGCTTTATATTTTGTTAGTGATTTATCTTCTGCAGTTACTGGCGAAGTTCATTATGTTGACTGTGGGTACAATATTATTGGAATGCCCAATAAGTTCTAAAATTTTCCCAATAAATCCAAAGGATTATCAACAAAAATACTATCAACACCTATGGAGAAAATATCATTAGCGCTAGATATATTTATATTTTTATTTGAATAAACAGTTATTGCCATATTGGATTCTTTAATTTTTTTTATAATATCAACTGTAACAAGATCTATATTTAAACCACAAATTTTTAAATCATGATTAATTGATATGCTAATCAAATCATCAATATTATATTCTTTAAAATCATCTAATAAAAAACTACGTATAGATTGAGGGTAAAGTTTTGAAATTTCTAAAATAGAAATCATATCAAATGAGGAGAAAAAAATATCTATTTGATTAATATTTTTTGTAATTTTATATATTTGATGAACATTTTCTATTTCAAAATTTTTATTGGGTTTTAATTCAATATTTAAATTACCATTGTTATTAGTACACAAACTAAGAATATCGTCTAATTTTGGAACAAAAATATTTGTATTTTCTTTATAAAAAAATTTTCCTGCATCAAGTTTTTTTATCTTCTCATAATCATAATCAATTGCAAGCCCACTTCCATTGGTAGTTCTATCAAGTGTGTCATCATGTAATAAAATTGGAACTCTGTCTTTAGAAATCTTAACATCTATTTCTACAAAACTTAAACCTAAATCGAATGCCTTTAAGATAGATTCTAAGGTGTTTTCTGGACACAGATCTTTTACACCTCTGTGCCCAATTAATTTAGGTAATTTAAGCGTTTTCTTCTGCGTCAACTGCTTTCATAGAAAGTTTTATTTTTCCTCTTGAGTCGATATCTAATACTTTTACTTTAACAATATCTCCTTCACTAATAACATCTTCAACTTTCTCTACTCTTTCATTTTTTAATTGACTAATGTGAACAAGACCATCTGTAGATCCCATGAAATTAACAAAAGCACCAAAGTCCATTATCTTTATAACTTTACCATCATAAATTTTACCAATCTCTGGCTCTTCGACAATACCTTTGATCCATTCTAATGCATCATTTCCAGATTTTTGATCTACAGCTGCAATACTCACTAAACCTTCATCATTAATTTCAATTTTAGCTCCAGTTGTTTCAGATATTTCTCTAATAACTGCTCCTCCTTTACCAATAACTTCTCTAATTTTATCTTTGTTTATTTGTAGATTAGTTATTGTTGGCGCGTATTGAGAAATCGATTGATTAGGTTTATCAATTGCTTTTGCCATTTCACTAAGTATGTGGAAGCGTCCATCTTTAGCTTGCGCTAATGCTTCTTTCATAATTTCAGCTGTTATACTAGTTATTTTAATATCCATTTGTAATGAAGTTATTCCTTCAGAAGTTCCTGCAACTTTAAAATCCATATCACCAAGATGATCTTCATCACCAAGTATGTCTGATAATATCACATATTTATCATTCTCTTTAATTAAGCCCATCGCGATACCTGCCACTGGTCTTTCTAAAGGCACTCCTGCATCCATTAAAGACATTGAGGTACCACAAACAGTTGCCATAGAGCTAGATCCATTAGATTCTGTAATTTCAGATACAACTCTATAAGTGTAAGGAAACTTTTCTTTTGAAGGTAACATTGGGTGAATAGCTCTCCAGGCTAATTTTCCATGTCCTATTTCTCTTCTACTGGTAGAACCTATTCTTCCAACTTCTCCAACAGAGTAAGGTGGAAAATTGTAATGAAGCATAAAATTCTCTGTATATTCACCATCAATTGCATCTATTCTTTGCTCGTCTTGTCCAGTTCCCAAAGTTGAAACTACAAGCGCTTGTGTTTCTCCTCTTGTAAATAATGCAGATCCGTGAGTTCTTTCTAAAACTCCAGTTTCACATACAATTGGACGGACTGTTTTTGTATCTCTTCCATCAATTCTATTACCAGTATTAATTAATTCTCCTCTAACTATATCTTTTTCTACATTTTTTATTGCATCTGAAACCAATACTAGTGAGAGTGTTTCACTTACAAATTTTTCAGAAATTTCATTTCGTAACGAAGATAATTTTTCTGATCTTTTTTGTTTTTCAGTTATTTTATAAGCATCTATAAAATCTTTACCAAAGTCTTCATTGATCTTAGATGGTAGATTTTTAATTTCTTCATCTTTTTCTTTAAGTTCCCAAGGTTCTTTTGCCGCTTTTTTAGCTAAGGAAATTATTGCTTCAATCACTGTTTTATAATTTTCTTGGCCAAGAACTACTGCATCTAGCATTTGTTTTTCCGAAAGCTCGTGAGCTTCAGACTCGATCATTAGTACACCTTCCTTAGTCCCTGCCAATACTAATTCTAGTTTAGAATTTGATAATTGACTCTTACTCGGGTTAACAACAAACTCATCCTCTATAAAACCAATCTTAATTGCTCCGAGTGGGCCTAAAAATGGTAAACCAGATAAAGTTAATGCAGCACTTGCTGCTACCATTGCTACAACATCTGAGTCATTTTCTTGATCATGTGATAATACAGTACAAGTAACTTGGGTCTCATTTTTAAAATCTTTATGAAATAAAGGTCTAACTGGTCTATCAATTAATCGAGAAACTAATGTTTCTTTTTCAGTTGGTCTAGCCTCTCTTTTAAAAAAACCACCAGGTATTTTTCCTACAGAATAATATTTTTCTTGATAATTTACTGTTAAGGGAAAAAAATCCATATCAGGATTTGCTTCTTTTGCAGCAACTACATTACACATAACTGTAGTACCACCATAAGTGGCTATAACTGTTGAGTCAGCTTGTCTTGCTATTTTTCCAGTTTCTAATTTAAGTGTTCTTCCAGCCCATTCAATTTCTACATTTTTCACATCAAACATAATTTTTATTTATCCTCTTTTTTTAACCTCTAATATTTAATTTTTTTATTAAATCTGAATATTCAGATTTATTTTTTTTAGATAAGTAGTTTAGTAATTTTTTTCTTTTATTAACTAGTGATACTAATCCTCTTTTTGAATGATTATCTTTATTGTGAGTCTTAAAGTGTTCAGTTAAATTTTTTATTCTTTCTGTTAAAACTGCTATCTGAACACCTGCTGATCCAGTATCTTTTTCATTTTTAGAAAATTCATTAATAAGATTTTTTTTATTTTCTTTTGTTATCGACATCGGTTCTCCTATATTAATATTTTATTTGGTTTAAACAAATTACCATCTAATTTGCCTATTGAGACAATGTCTCCTTTCTTAGATAAAAAAATATTTTTTTTATCTAAGTTTATTGACGAAGGATTTATAATTTTTCTTTCATCGATTTTAATAGATCTTCCAAAAGATAAATTTTCAATATCTAATTCTTCTTCAATTTCATAAGCCAAGATGTCGTCCAGCATAGAAATTGTAGTGGAGATACAATTAATTTCTTCGTGCATTTGTCGTATTTTTAGAAGATCGTCCAGTAAAATCGAATTTTTTTGACAGAATTTACCTACTTTTGACCTTTTCAATGAAGAAATGTGTCCATATGTTTTAAGATCTATAGCTAAATCACGAGCTAGACTTCTAACGTAAAAGCCCTGCCCACATAAAATTTTAAATGACGTTTTGTTGATACTGTGATCAGTAATACACAGATCTTCGATAAAAACTTTTTTTGGTTGAATCGTAAATTTTTTATTTTCTCTAAATAATTTATAAGCTCTTTTGCCATTAATTCTGACTGCTGAAACTTTTGGAGGTATCTGACTTGTAAAACCAATATAATTAATAATTTTTTTTTCTATTTCTTTTCTTTTAGGGAGGTAACTTGATTCAAATAAAATTTCACCCTCTGTATCATCTGTTGTTGTTTGAGTGCCCCAAGTTACTGTAAACTCATATTCCTTATTCATATTACTAATATATGGAATTAGTTTTGTTGCTTTTCCTATTGCTATTGGTAACACACCTTCTGCCATAGGATCTAAAGTACCCGCATGACCAATTTTATTAATTGAAAATTTTTTTTTTATTGAATTAATAGCTTTAAAAGATGTAATATTTTTGGGTTTGTATAAATTTATCCAACCTTGTTTTGAAATCATTACTTAATATCTCTTAAGACATTTTTATTTAATAAAAGGTTTTCAATTTTTTCTGCTTCATCAAATGTATCATCTAAATAAAAAGAAAGTTTTGGCGTAAATTTTGAATTGATTTTTGCTTTTGATAGAAATTTTTGAAAAATATATTTTCTATCTTTTAAAACTTCTAATATTTGTATTTTATCCTTACCACCAAGAGGCATGAAATATACATTTGCTATCTTTAAGTCCTTTGACATTCTGACAAATGAAATTGTGATAGATGAAGAGTTAATATTTTCGTCAAAAAAATCTTCTTTTAATAAACAATCACTTAGTAATGACCTTATTAGTTCACCAAATCTAATTTGCCTCTGCGTATCCATTGTAAAAAAACATTATAACTTTCTACTTGTAGAAACTTCTTCAAATGTTTCAATAATATCACCTACTTTAATATCACTATAATTGTCTAGCATTACACCACATTCAAAACCAGACTTGACCTCAGATACTTCTTCCTTAAATCTTTTTAGACTACTAATTTGTCCTTTATGAATTACAATATTATCTCTTAGAATTCTTATCTGTGATTTTCTAGAAATAAGACCATCTTTAACCATACAACCTGCAATATTTCCAACTTTAGATATGTTGAACACTTCCCGAATCTCAACATTACCAGTAACATTTTCAGAAATATCAGGTTTTAATAAACCTGTTAAAAGATTTTTTACGTCGTCTATAAGTTCATAAATAATTGAATAATATTTAATATCTACACCATCTCTTTTAGCTATGTCTCTTGCATGAGGAAGTGCTCTGACATTAAAACCTACAATAAAACCTTTTGAAGAACCAGCTAAAGTAACATCACTCTCAGTAATTGCACCTACACCTTTATATATAACATTTACTTTAACTTCTTCGGTTGAGAGTTTAGTTATTGAGTTTTCAATTGCTTCTGCAGATCCTTGAACATCAGTTTTAATTACTACTGGAAGACTTGTTGCTTCACCTTTATTAATTTGAGCAAACATCTCTTCAACATTAGACTTAGCTACGGTATTTTTTTGAATTTGTAGTTTACTAGATCTAAATTCTGCAATTTTACGAGCAATACCCTCATTTTCAACTACAATAAAATCATCACCAGCTAAAGGGTTAGAATCAAATCCTAGAACCTCAACAGGTACAGATGGTTCAGCTTGTTTTATATTTTTACCCTTGTCATCAATTAAAGCTTTGACTTTTCCCCATTCAGAGCCTGATACAAAAATATCACTTACATTTAATGTTCCTTTTTGAACTAACACTGTAGCTACTGAGCCTCTACCTTTTTCTAATTTTGATTCGATTACGGATCCTCGAGCCTTTCTATCAGGGTTAGCTTTAAGATTCAGAAGATCTGCTTGTAAATGAATTGCTTCTTCTAATTTATCTAGATTTGTTCCTTTAGTTGCTGATACTTCAATATCTAAAACTTCACCACTTAGTTTTTCAACAATTACTTCATGACTAAGTAATTCGTTTCTAACTTTATCAGGGTCTGCTCCTGGAAGATCAATTTTGTTAATAGCAACTATTATTGGCACTTCAGCAGATTTTGCATGTGCAATAGATTCAATTGTTTGAGGTTTAATCCCATCATCAGCTGCCACAACAAGTATAACTATGTCAGTTGTTTTAGATCCTCTAGCTCTCATATTTGAAAAAGCAGCATGACCTGGAGTATCAATAAATGTAATTTTTTTATTATTATTATTTATTTGGTAAGCACCAATATGTTGAGTAATACCGCCAGCCTCGCCAGATACTACATTACTTTCTCTAAATGCATCTAGTAAAGAAGTTTTTCCATGATCAACATGGCCCATAATTGTCACTACAGGAGCTCTCTTAATAAGACTGTCTTCATGATCTTCATAATCTTTGATATCATTTAAAACATCATCGTCTTTGACTACAGTTACTTTATGGCCTAGTTCTTCTGCAACTAATTGAGCTGTATCAGATTCTAATGATTGAGTTGCGTTTGCCATAACACCCATTTTCATAAGAACTTTAACTACGTCTGCTGTTTTTTCTGCCATTCTGTTTGCTAAATCTTGAACAGTAATAAAATCAGGAATAGAAATCTCTCTAGAAATTTTATTTTCATCTTCGACGCTTACTGATTTAAGCTTTTCTTTTTCTCTAGCTCTTTTTATTTTAGCTAAACTAGGAAATCTATCAAATTCCTGTTCCTCTTGTTCTAATATTTTTTTTGCATCTGATTTACTAAAGTCATCTTCAAGTGGTCTTAAGGTTGATTTTTTTTGTTGGGTTTTTTTATCTACAATTTTTTTATTTTTGTTTTCGAAATTTCTAGTCTTGTTAGGCGATGTAAAGTTTGGCTGTGGTGAATTAATACCTTGTCTAGGTGTCCTTAAACTAGATGATCCTCTAAAATTTGATTGAGTTGTTGATGAGCTTTTCTGTTGATTATTTTTATTTTTAAAAACAATTTGGATTGTTTTTTTATTACCACTACTTCTTGCTTTATCACCTGCTGGACCTAGATTTTTTCTTATTTGTAATCTTCCTGATGAAGATAATTTTAGTGGCTTTTTTTTGTTACCTTTATCTTTATCCAATTTTAATCCCTATTCTCTTCTTCAGACCAAAAGCTTCTTGCTTCCATTATCATATTATTTGCTATTTCCTCATCAAGATCAAATTCTTTTAAAATACCTTCTTCTTTGTCTATAAGTTCAAATGTAGCTAAATCAGCAAAATCATTAATGTTAAGTATGTTTGATTTTGCAAGTTTTGCCAAAATACTATTGTTCATACCCTTCAAGTTTATTAATTTTTCATCATTAATATTTTCTTCTATAAGTTTTTTATCAGACTCCTCTTTATCTTTTATAAAACTTTTAGATCTATCAATTATTTCCTGGGCCAAGGTTGTATCAAAACCCTCAATTTTTTCTAAATTTTCTAAAGTTTCCGAAGCTATAGACTCGACAGTTATATATCCATCAGTAACAAGTAATTGGGCAATAACATCTTCAACATCAAGAGTTTCAGCTAATAAAAGACTTTTTTCTTTAAATTCTTGTTGCCTTCTTTCTGACTCTTCATCTTCAGTTAGTATATCTATTTCTAAACTAGTTAAATTAGAAGCAAGCTTTACATTTTGACCTTTTCTACCAATTGCCAAACTTAATTGATCATCAGGTATAACAACCTCAACTTTATTTTTTTCTTCATATAAGAAAATCTTGCTTACTTCTGCAGGAGCAAGAGCATTTGCTAAGAACGTAGCTTGGTTATCTGACCATGTAACAATATCAATTTTTTCTCCCTGTAATTCATTTACAACCGCCTGAACTCTCGAACCTCGCATCCCAACGCAAGCTCCTACTGGGTCAATTGTAGAGTCCTCAGTAAAAACACTAATCTTAGCTCTAGAACCAGGGTCCCTCGCAACACTTTTCACAGTAATAACTCCTTCATATATTTCTGGGACTTCTTGAAAAAATAGTTTTGATAAAAATTGAGGGTGTGTTCTTGATAAGAAAACTTGGTATCCTTTAACATCATTTTTTACTTCATATATATATGCTCTAACTCTATCTCCATTCTTAAATGTTTCTCTAGGAATAAGTTCTTCTCTTTTTATTATTGCTTCACTCTTTCCTAAATCAATAATCAAATTTCCAAACTCTGTTCTTTTAACAATACCAACTGCAATTTCACCAACTTTATCTTTATATTCTTCATATTGATTAGATTTATCTGCTTCTCTTACTTTCTGAATAATAACACCTTTTGCATTTTGTGCAGCAACTCTTCCTAATTCAATGGGTGGTAATTCTTTTATAATGAACTCTCCCAAATTTATATCTGGGTTAGTTCGCTTTGCATCTTCTAAAAGAATTTGTCTAGATTGTAATTCTTCATCAATACTTTCAACCACCTCAAGGTATGAGTTTAACTTAATATCTCCTGTATCCCTATCAATAGAAATTCTTATATCAATTTCTTGACCATATTTGACTCTTGCAGCCTTTTCTAATGCTTGTTCCATAGCTGAAAAAACTGAATCTTGGTCAATATTTTTTTCTTGCGCCACAT
>CABYKC010000009.1 GCA_902519435.1 uncultured Alphaproteobacteria bacterium | reverse complement strand
AATAAACTATCAGGGCTAAGTATTAAAACCCCTACAAATGATAGTATAAGCCCCTTATTTCTTGTTTTCATAAATATTTGAAAATAAATAGATTATTAATATATCTATCAGTATCGTTCTTTAATTCACACTTTTTTTTATGAAAAAATTACTTTTTTTATGTTTTATTTTTTTATCACTAAATACTCACGCCTTAGATTCAAATAAATTAATAAACCTCGATGATTTAAAAATACTTTTTGATCTTCAAAAGAATGATTGGAACGAAAATGTTCTTTTTCTCATAAAAAAGAATTCATTTTCTAAAGTAGATAATGACTCAGATGTATTTTATTTAAAATCAATATTTAATGATGGCGAAATAATTACAATGCCAATTTTTTCTAAGGATATTGTTGAAAAAATTATATTTGAATATATTTTTTTAGATTATAATAAAAAAAATTTAAAAATTATAAATAATCATTTTAATTCGTTTAAAAATTTTTGTTTTGAATATCTCTATAATGACAAGTCTATACAAGTAGTAATTACTAAATGTAATTAATTAAAAACCATTGATGTAGCTTTAAAAATTAAACTATGTCTTTTAGCTAATTCTAATTTATCATTTGAATATCCACCACCTATTACTGTCGCAACAGGAATTGATTTATTTTTAAAAAATTCTAACACTGTAATATCTCTTTTTAATAATCCTTCAGTTGTTATTTTTAAATTTCCTAATTTATCATTCTCATGAATATCAACTCCAGTATCAAAAATTACTAAATCAGGATTAAAATTTTTTATACAACTATTAAGAGTTTGATATAATATTTCTAAATATTCATTATCTTCTAAATTATCTTCTAATTCAACATCCATGTCACTTATTGATTTTCTAAATGGAAAATTATTTTTACAATGAATAGAACATGTAAAAATTTTATCATTATCTTTAAGGATTGAGGCTGTACCATCTCCTTGATGCACATCAGTGTCAAAAATTAATATTTTTTTTACTTGATGGGTTCTTATTAAATGTAATGAAGCATAAGCCAAATCGTTAAAAACACAGTATCCTGAACCAAAATCTCTATGACTGTGGTGTGTTCCACCTGCTAAATGATTTGCTATACCATTCTTAATTGCTTCTTTGCATGTTAATAGAGTTCCATTAACTGCTAAAAAGGAGCGATTAGAAAGTGTTTCTGACCATTTAAAACCCAATCTTCTTATTTCTTTATCGGACAAAGTACCATTTTTAATTTTTAATACGTAATCTAAATCATGACATATAGAAACTTCATCAACACTTGATTTTTGAGGACTTAGAATTTTTGCACGATGATAAAAATCTGAAGTTTTTAATTCATTATATAAATCTGAAAACTTACTGGCAGTAAATTTATGATTTTCAGGCAGAGGAATGTCATAATCTTCGTGTGTTACCCAACTGATTTTTTTCATAAATTTGCCTCTTTTTAACTCAATTTATGCCTAAATTAATTTGTACATAGTTTATGTGGCACTAATCTACCAATATATATTTAGTGAGTAAATGTATTCTATCCATAAAGAATTAGTGTCACAACCAATATGGAATTTGTTTTAATATTTGATTTATTAATTATTTGTATAATTGGTTTTTTTATTGTCAATTTTTATTGAATTAATAATCAATTTAAATAATATTTTAAGAATGAAAGATTTTTATGATCTAAATGGCTATTTTTCACCATTAAAAATTTATAATGCAAAAGAAGCAAATTTTTTTAGAAATAAATTAGAAGACTCAGAAAAAAAATTAGGTAAACTTCATTATATTGTGAAAACTTATACAATAATGAAATGGGTGTATGAAATAGCAACTAATAAAATATTGCTTGATTTTGTTGAAGAAATAATTGGTAAAAATATATTATTATATAATGCAACTTTTATAATAAAAGAACCAAACACTAAAACACACGTAAGTTGGCATCAAGATCTTACCTATTGGGGCTTTGATAATAATGAAAAACAAGTAAGTGCATGGTTAGCTTTATCCAAAGCTAATGATCAAAGTGGTTGTATGAAAATGATTCCAGGTTCTCATAAAAATGGATTTTTTGAACATCATTCAACTGAAGATAAAAATAATGTTTTATCTAGAGGTCAAACTGTAAAAGATATTGATATAAATAAAGCAGTATCATGTCCGTTAGAACCCGGTGAAGTTTCCTTTCATCATGGTCTAACATTACACGCATCTCAACCTAATTCTAGCAATGACAGAAGAATAGGATTAAATTTTCAATTTATTTCTACTGATATGAAACAACTAAAAAGCAAAAATGATAGCGCTATTTGTGTAAGAGGAGAAGATAAGTATAAAAATTTTAAGACAGATCAAGTAGCTAAAGATGACTTTGATCATGAGGCTTATCAACATCTTTTAGTATTAAATAATCATTATAATGAAACAATAAGAAAAAATTAATATTTATTTATTAGAATCTGAAATAAGAGATCTAAAAATTAACTTCTATTTAATCAAATCATATGAATGTTTTATCTGGAATTAGTATCGGATTTATTGGTTACACGATATTTGTCATTTTAGATACAATAATTAAAAAATACCTAGTTAATGAATATTCTGTTTTTCAAATAAATTTTTATATTTGTCTTTTTAGTTTTATACCAACACTATTAACTCTTTATTTTCTAAACAAATGGAGCTCACTAAAAAATGATATTATTCATATACAGCTTCTTAGAGGATTATTTGGATTAATTTCAGGGGCTTTAGTAGTTTATTCATTTAGAGAACATGCATTTAGTGAAATTTACCCAATATTATTTAGTGCTCCATTAATGATAACAATGTTATCCCATTTTTTTTTAGAAGAAAAAGTTGGTATTAGAAGATGGTCAGCGGTAACAGTTGGATTTATTGGTGTATTAATAGTTAGTAGACCTGGCACTATTCATTTTTCATTAAGTCTATTTGGTTTATTTTTTTCCGCATTACTAATGGCGATTAATATTACTTTAGTAAGAAAGTATTCAAATAATCAATCATCAATAGCATTTACTTTTTATGCTTTTTTATCTGCAACTATTTTAAATGGATTACTTAGTTTTAATAGCCACATCGCATTATCTTTTAATGATCTAATGATACTTGTTTTTTGTGGTATTATTTGTGGAATAGGGGGTAATTGTTTAACAATCGCCTCAAAATTTTTAGAGTCTAGTGTTTTTGCTCCTATTCAATATACACAATTAATTTCTGGAGCAATTTTAGGTTATTTATTTTTTGCTGATATTCCAGATATTTATGAAATTATAGGATCATTAATTATTGTTGGTAGTGGAATTTATATAATAATTAGAGAAACAAAAATAGGGGTTAGGCCATATATTAAAGAAGATTCAAGATTTCGTGACCAATTTAATAGAGGTCACTAAATTAATAATTATAAATCAAAACTTTGTGATAATATTTTAATAGCATAAAATTATTATGAAAAATTTATTAAATAATAAAAATCCAATAACTTTACTAATTTTATCATCAATAGCCATGCCTATCGCTTTTAGTACTTGGATGGTTTTATTAAATAATTTCTCAGTTGAAAGAGCAAGTTTCACTGGAGTTGAAATTGGAATACTTCAAAGTATCAGAGAGATACCTGGCTTCCTAGCATTTACTATTATTTTTTTATTGTTCTATTTTAAAGAGCAATATTTTGCTATTTTTTCTTTAGCCTTAACTGGTTTTGGTGTTGCAATTACAGGTTTCTTACCAACTGTTTATGGTTTGTATTTTACAACAATTATTATGAGTACTGGCTTTCATTATTGTGAAACGGCCAAAAATTCTTTGAGTTTACAATGGCTTTCAAAAGAAGAAGCTCCACCAGTTCTAGGAAAATTAATAGCTGTTAGCTCAATTACGTCTTTATTTTTGTATTGTATAATTTGGAGTTTATTAGAAATCTTTAATTTAGATTATAAGTATATATTTTTAATTGCAGGATTAATTTGTATTTTTATTTCCATACACCTTTTTATATCCTTTCCTTTTTTTGAAATCAAAAATAAACAACATAAAAAAATAATTCTAAAAAAAGAATATTCTCTTTACTATATCTTAATTTTTTTATCAGGTGCTAGAAGACAAATTTTTGTAGTTTTTGCAGCTTTTTTAATGGTAGAAAAATTTGGATACTCAGCATCGCAAGTTACTTTACTATTTTTAGTTAATTATATTTTTAATTGGTTTTTTGCAGAACGTATTGGAAAGTTAATAAATATATTTGGTGAGAAAAAATGTCTTATATTTGAATATATTGGACTCGTTATAGTTTTTACATCTTATGCATTCGTGACTAATGCTTATGTTGCAGCAGGTTTATATATTATTGATCATATGTTTTTTGCATTAGCTATTGCAATTAATACATATTTTCAAAAAATTGCTGATCCAAAAGATATTGCAAGCACTGCAGGTGTTTCATTTACTATCAATCATATAGCTGCAGTATTTATCCCAGTACTTTTAGGATTTGTTTGGATTAATTCTCATTCAATAGTTTTTTTAATTGGATCTTTGTTTGCTCTACTATCTTTAATCGCTTCATTTTTTTTACCTAATAATTTATCAAAGATTATTTTAGATGAAAGTAATTTAAAAAAAGTAAGAGTATAATTTACTCACCTATATAACTAAGAATTATTTTTCTTTTGTATTTACTGTACCTGTGTTCAATTAGATATATTCCCTGCCACATCCCTAATTTCATTTCTTTATTGTTTATAGGAATTGTTAATGAGGTTTGAGTAAGCATAGATTTTATGTGAGCAGGCATATCATCATCTCCTTCATAACCGTGTTTATATAATGAAGAATCTTCAGGAACAATTCTTTGAAAAAAAGAATTAATATCATCTAATACATCAGGGCTAGCATTTTCCATTATTGTTAATGAAGCAGAAGTGTGTTCTATAAATAAATTTAGCTGACCTTTAATTATATTATTTTTTAGAATCCAATCATGAACATTATTTGTAATTTCATACATTCCCTGTCCATTATTAGAAATTATCAATTCATCTTGTAGATTTAACATTTTCTAATTTTAAAATGAAGTCGTGGCACCTACAAGGAGAATTATAATGAAAATTAATGTTATGAAAAAAAGAACTATTCTTTTGATAAGTGCCACAATTTATAAAATATAATCAAATTTTGTTTTAATAGAGATATAAATAAGGAAAAATTGTGTTATGATTATCCTAATTCTTTTTAGCTAGGAATATTATTTGTTAAACAATAATCAATTTGCAATTTTTTTAATTATTATATCAATTATTTTTGGCACTCTTATGGGTACATTTATAAAATTAGCTCAAGAAGAATTAAATGTATTTACAACTGGTTTTTTACGTTTTTTCTTTGGATTTTTAATCATCACCCCTTACATTCTAAAAACAAAATTTGAAGTATTTAGTACAAAAAATTTAAAAATTCATATTTTACGGTCAGCACTAAACTTACCTGCAATGTTACTTGGTTTTGCAGCTTTAGCTATGCTTCCATTAGAGAAAATGACAGCCATTCATTTTATAGTTCCTATCATTGTTACAATCTTAGCTGTGATATTTTTAAAAGAAAAAATCTATTTGTATAGGTCAATTGCATTAGTGATTGGTTTTCTAGGAATGTTAATAATATTGCGACCCGGTATTATAGATATTTCTATTGGAATATATATGGCGCTTATTTCATCGCTAATTTGGTCAGTAGTTATAATTTTAACTAAAAAAGTATCTAAGGATGATAGTGCTATAACAATATTATCACACCAGTATGTTTATATGAGTCTTTTTTCATTTCCATTAGTTATATATTTTTGGGATCAGCCAAGCTTAAAAACAATTATTTTTATATTATGTGCTGCAATGTCAGGAACTATATTACATATTGCATTGAATCATGCATATAAATTAGTTGATGTAACTATGACTCAACCTTATTCATTTTTAGGATTAGTAGTTTCATCAATAATTGGATATTTTGTTTTTAGTGATAAACCTGATTTTTATACATGGTTAGGTGCCTCTGTAATTTTTTGTGGTGTGCTTCTAATTTCTTACAGAGAACTTCAATTAAATAAAGAAATTACAAGAAAGAGATTAAATATTAATTCATAATATTAATATTTAACATCGTTAGATTATGTGTATTATTAGTAAATGCAAAATAATTATTTTTATAAATGGATAGATAGTAATAAAGATGATGAAATAAATAGTTTCAAAGAATGTATCGATTCATATATTTATTTTAAGAAAGATGCTTTTTATAAAACTAACAAATTAATTAAAAAAAAACCAAAATTTAATGCTCCAAAATTATTAAAAATAGTTTTATTGCTTTTTTCTAGAGATGTACAAAAAATTTCGTTAGCTAGAGAAACATTCAAATCAATTTCCACTGATGAAGTAAATGATTATTTTTATCAATATTTAGAGATAGTAAATCTCTGGATCAAAAATGATTTAAAAAATTTATTAAATAAATTGGAATTAATTATAAAAGATAATCCCAAAGATATTTTTGCAATCAGATTATTTCATTTTAATAATATTTTCTTGGGTATTGATAGTAAATTTTTAAATAAACATGAGGAAATACTAAGTAAGTGGTCTGAAAATGATCAGCATTATAATTTACTATTAGGGATGACTAGCTATGCTTTTGAAGAAAATAATATAATTGATAAAGCTAAGCTTTTAGCCTTAAATTCACTAAAACAATCATCAAATGATTTGTGGAGTTGGCATGCCCTTTTGCATGTACACGATAATGAGAATAACGACTCAATTAACAACAATGATAATTTTAATAAAATTAATTGGTCAATTTACGGCCCAATAAAAAGACATATATGGTGGCACCAATCATTAATATTATTCTACAATCAAGAATATCAGAAAGGTTTAAAACTATTTGATAATTATTTCTCTTCTTCAGAAATTTTTTATTTAGATTTTTGTAATGCTTGTTCTTTTTTATTAAGACTTCATTACAAGGGAGTGGATGTTAAAGAAAGAATGGATAAATTAAAAGCTTATGCTGAATATTTTAAAAATCAACATATACTTCCATTCATTGATTATCATCTTATTTTTTATTACTTATACTATAATGAACAAGATTATTTTCAGCAACTTGAAGAGAGAATGGAAGAAAATTATTTAGAAAATTCTTTTAGAGAAAATTATATTAATTACTTAAAGCCAATCATTCACAGTATGAAAACAAATGAATTATTAAACGAAAATATAATTAAATCACAATTTAAATACCTTGGAGGTAGTTTTGCTCAACGAGAACTTATTTTTTTAAGTTTAATCCAAAATACAAAATATGAAAAAAATAAATCAGATTTAATATCAGAATATAATGATTATAAATCAGTATCAAAATTATATGTATAACTCTAAATTGTTGGAAGAAAAATTTATAAAAAATTCAAATAATAATTTTACCTTATTAAAAGATAATCTTTTTTTTCGAAATATAACTTTTCAAAATTTTCAAATTTTAAAGATGATATCATTTTTGGTAAGAGACAAAAATTGGAATAACTATGATCCTAAAATTCTAAATTATGAAGAGAACTTTGATACATCCTTAAAATATATATTCGATTTAGAATATGGTATAGATGAAATTCTTAAAACAAGAAATGTTATATTATTTTCTGAAAATTCTATTACTTTATCATCTAGGGGAGAATTTTTAACTGATTTTTGGACTAATAGAATAGGTTTTAATTTATTAATTCCATTACAAAATCATGTTGGTTCAAACATCATTGTAACAAAAGGTAACGATTTAAAAGAGAAAAAAAAATTTCCAGAAAATATAAAACCCGACCAACCATTTTTTAAATTTAAAAACCTTGCTTATACTTTAGAGGATAGTTTGTTGGTTAATATTAATTTTGAGGGTATTTTATTTGAAATGGAGGATCAAAGAAACTGGGGTGATGCTTCTTACAAAATATATAGTGGTTCTTTATTAAATCCATTTCCATACGTAGAAAAAGGGGGGTCTAATTTCTCACAAACTGTTAAAATAGATCTAGAAAATAAAAAACAAAGATCATTTCCATCTATGAATATTGTAAAAATTGATCACAGTACCTCCTATAAATTCCCTAAAATTGGTATAAAAATTGATTCTCCAATTCTTCCTGATGATAATTTAATAAAAAATTTTGATTATTATTACTATCTTATTGATTTTACTGAAGATTTTAAGAATGTAACTTCAAGATCTGACAAAAAGGTGTTTCTTGTAGCTTTAGTTGATCATGCTAGTGATCCTGAAGAAGAGTTAACAAAAATTTATAATTTTATAGCTCAAAATACTATTAATTTAGATAAAATTTTAATTTGTCCTAAAATATATTTGAATAGTTTTCAACCAGCTAGTGAATGGCCTAAAGTTCCAGAATTAAATGAATACTATAAAATAGCGAAAAAGTTATTTTCTAATAGTCAAATTGTTTCTGGAATGGTCACTAATTTTACAGAATTAAATAGAAAGAGACCAAAAATGTTTTATGATTTGGTTAGTTTTTCCTTCACTCCAATTGTTCATGATTCTAGTGATTTTGGTGTATTAAATACACCTGAAACCATACCTTATATCCTTAAAACTTTAAAAAATTTTTCTAAAGGTACTGATGTTCATATTGGTCCAATTTCTATTGGTATGCATTTCAATCCTTATGGTGAAAGTCTTGTAAGTAATAAAAAGAAAATACGATTAGAAATGGCTGATAGCGATCCAAGGCATGATCAATTATTTTCACTAACTTGGACACTGGCAATTTTTATTCAATCAATAAATAAAGAATCAAAATTTTTTACTTTTAATTCTATTTATGGGAATCATGGAATTTTAAATAAAGATAATACCAAAAGACCATTGTATAATTTAAATAATTTTCTTATTTCATTAACAAATTCTGAAATTTTTAAATTTAATCCTGTTAACGAAGTGTATGGATTAAAAATCATACTAAATGATAAAAATTATTATTTATTTGTCAATTCCTCTAAACAAAAAAAGGAAATTATTATTCCTGAAATAAATTTTAGTAATCAATATAAGTTAAATTTAAAAAATTATACTGATATTTTTAATAATGATTTTTCTTTTTTTAACTTTAAAAAAGATTCAAATCCTTATGTATTTGAGCCGTTAGAAATCAAATTTATAGAAGATAAATGAAAAAATTAAAAGGAGCATTAATCGGTTGCGGTTTCTTTGCTGAAAATCATATTTTAGCTTGGAAAGAATTAAGAAATATAGAAATAATCTGCGTTTGTGATTTAGATATAAAAAAAGCTAATAAATTTAAATCTAAATTTAACATTTTGCATTCTTATTCATCTATAGAATTAATGTTAAAAAAACATAAAATTGACTTTGTTGATGTTGTAACAACAATGGAGACACACTTAAATATTAGCAAAATTTTATCTAAGTATAAAATTCCAACCTCTATACAAAAGCCATTTGCTGAAAATTTATCTAATGCAAAAAAAATTGTTTCTTTATATAAAAAAAATAAAACACCACTTATGGTTCATGAGAATTTTAGATGGCAAAGTCCTCTATTAAAATTAAAAGAAATTATAAATAAAGAGCAGTTAACGAAACCACATTATGCCAAGATATCTTTTAGACATGCAAATCCTGTTGGATATACCAATCAAACATATTTATACGATTTAAAAGAGTATTTAACTCTAGACGTAGGAATCCATTTATTTGATTTAAGTAGATTTTTTATGGGAGAAGCAAAAAGTATTTATACAGTAAATCAAAATACAAATAATAAATTTAAAGGTGAAACCGATTTTATATCCCTGATAAGAAATAGAAATAACAGTATTACTATTGTTGACGCATCTATTTCTTCAATAAAAAAACCAGACAGATTTGCTCAAACACTAGTTAATTTAGAATTCTCTAACGGCTCAATTGATTTGGACTACAATTACAAAATTACTCTTCACAAAAATAATAAGAAGAAGATTTATGATGGAAAACCAAAGAAATATAAATGGATTTCCAAACCTTGGGATCAAATTCAAGAAAGTGTAATCAATACGCACAAACATTTCATTGATTCACTAATAAATAATATTGAACACGACACCAGTGGTGAAGATAACATAAAGAGTTTATCATTAGTATTTAATTCATATAAATCTGATAAACTAAGAAAAGAAATTAAAATTTAAATATTTATTTTATTTTAAATTGTAAATTTCGAGATTTCATCTCTAATTAATTTGCTTAAGAGACTGTAACCAAGTACATTCATGTGTAATGGATCTTCTGAATAAAATTTTTCAAATCCAGCATCAAGCATAGGAGAGCAAAGATCAATATAGCGCCATTGACTAAAATTCTCAATTTTGTTTTTAATTCGTTCATTTGCATCTAATATTGTATTTAAATAATTATTCCTAAATACACTTGGCTTAATAGAAACAAAAAAACATAAGGTATGAGGTAATTTTTCATTAACTTCAGAAGCAAATAATAAAAATTCATTTTCTAAATCTTCAGCACCCATTCCGCTGCCTATATCATTATCACCTGCATAAAAAATCATCTTGTCGGGATTATTTGGGACTACTATTCTATTAAAATAAGTTCGGCATGATACTAATGTGGAACCACCAAATCCTAAATTTAATAAACTATCAAATGACAAATCAGTTTTTGCATTTTCCCAATCTCTAAATGTTGAACTTCCAAATAAGACTATTTTGTTATTTTTATATTGATCTGAATGTAATTTAATTTCTAATTCTCTCACATCTGCTTCAAATTCTTCTTCAATAGGGCTTACTAAATTTAAGTTACTAACAACATCTTCATAATTAATTTTATTTTTTGAGGCAGATTTTGCTAATTCAATTGCTTCCTCAACATATGTTCTAAAAGTTTTTCTATATTTAGATAAAAAATTTTCTAACTCTTTTTTATTTTTCATATCATTTACAAAATCTTTTATTTTTATTGGTTTTTTAATAACCGCTGAATAAATAGTATCAGAAATTGAATAATCAAAATTTGCTAATGCAATTGGAACAAGAAGAGGTTCTGGTTTTAATTGGTCTGCTAATAAAAATGCACCTGGTTTTAAAGGACCTGGGGAATTTGGAGTTAAATTATCTTCAGTTTCAGATGTACCTTCTGGTGCTATAACTAAAGGTCTGTTTTGATCAAAAATATTTTGAGTTTCGATAAATAATTTACTTTTTCTTTTCTTTTTTTGCTCTTGAGTTTCATTTAAATAATCTGATTCTGGTGTATGGACAAAAATATAATCTAAATTCTCATAATAATTATATCTCCAGAATTCTGTATTTCTAGAATATCGAGCAATTCTTTGACCACCATCACCATATTTTGGAAATAGAATTTTTGCACTTATAAAGTGACTATCTATACTAAATTGATGTCCATTAGCTAAACCATTTTCTTCAATGCTTGCCAAATGATTATAAAAAAATATGTTTGTGGCTTCATCAGGTAAATTCTCCATACCTTTAATAACATAAGGTACTTGATCAAAAGCTTTTATAAAATCTGAATTTGTTAATTTTTGTAATGCTTGTTTATTTATTGAATCATATGAATTTGCTACTCTGTTGTATATTTTGTTTAGTTGTTTGAAAAATCTATTTTTTCTTTCTATACCACTCAATGCATCAATCATTAAACTAGCTATAGATTTTTCATCATCATTACCTGTGATAATTAAATCATAAATTGTATCGAATGCTAAAGAATGAGTTAAATGATTTTCTAATAAATGAGGTATTGTATAAAGTTTGGAATTACTTGGTATTGTTGCAGAATTATCATTTAATAAATATTGAAAAAACTCTTTTTCATTTTTAGCTGGATAGGTTGTTAAGCCTGTTGAACTTTGAATATAACGTCCTAATTGCCATAATTGTCTTTTAAAAAACTTGATTGCCAATTCTGGATTGGTTTTGATTAAATTATCAATAAATTCATTTGAGAATTTTAATATCGTTGTATCTCTTGTTGCTTTTAAGGAGTAGGGTGATTCAATTTCATGTAATCCTGAAGATAAGGACAATGCTACTCCTGGTCTAGCTATTGATCTTGAATTGTTTTCTAATTGGTCATCTTTTAAATTTGTAAAAGAGGCTTCAACCTTACCTTTTAACAAAATATTTATTCCATCAGAATTTTTACCTTCTAATGTTATAAATTCACCAGATGAAAATAATCTAACATTTGCGTAATGTATTAATTCATCTAAATCGTTATCATCAAGAAAAGCTAAAAATGCTGAATTCTTAATTCTTTTGGTATTTACAATATCTCCACCAGTTTTAACTCCATCTGCTAATTTAATGTTTTTGTGTTCAATGGGTTTTTCTAAATTGCGAGATGACCATATTAAATTAATTGATTCAAATAATAAAAAAGAATATAAAAAACTTGCATAGTCCGGATCTACTTCTTCCAATTCTTTTAACTTTTCTATTTTGATAGAAATATATTCTGAATTACCTTTAATAAATATATCTGACATATATCTTCCTGGCGCATTTAAGCCTGAAATACCAAGAGGTGACCCTACATTCTTTAATGTTGCTAACTTATAAAAAACATTATTATGATATTTTACATATTCAGCTTCACCTTTTAAAAGAATGAAAATTTGATCTGCAATACCATGCTGTTCTGCAATTTTGATGTCTTCATTACTTTTGTGAAATTCTGTGCCAGAATTGATTAAATCTTCAGTATTTTTTTTTGGAGACAAAGAAAAACCTTTATCTACTAGTATTAAAGATATTTTTTCACTTAAATTCATTAATTATCTAACTTAATAAATTTCCCATTTTATTTAAAGAGAAAAATATTATCTTCTTATTATTGACTTAAAAATATTAATAAAAGATAACAGTATTATTTTTAATCTAAATATACTTACAATCGATTGAGCTAAATATGTCAATGCAGCAGCTCTTAAAACGGATTTACATTGGTACATATTCTCTCTAGGAACAAATTTTTTGAGTATTGGTAGGGCTCTCTTAAAACTTGCATCAAATTCTACAGGAAGAGTAATCAAATGGATAAGTACATTTGTAGATAAGCATCCCATTATTATTATCGCAGCAATAAGGGTGATAAATGGACTTTTAGTGAAGGCAAATATTGATGGTAGTCCTATAATTAATAAAAACGAGCCAATTCTTTGAAAGATCATTGTTTTTTCAATTAATGATTGTCTAAGAATAAGTGGTTTGTATTTTTCTTTATCCTGAATTGCATGACCAATTTCGTGTGCAACAACCGCAATGCTTGTAATACTTTTTTTATCAAGTTTATCTGTAGCGATATGTATTTTTTTTTCTTTAGGATTGTAATGATCTAATTGCTGAATGGGATTAATTGATACATTGGTAATTTTTTCTTCTTCAAGGATTATTTTTCCAAGTTCTCTACCAGTGAAAGGCATATCAGGTAAAATTTTATTATATTTTTTTAAAATATAATTTACCCATAAACTTGGTAGAAACATTACAATAAATGGTAAAAAATAGTAAAATAATTTAATCACAATATAAAAATAGGAATAATATTATTAAAAATCAATTTTATTTAAACTAGTATTATTATCAATAATTAATTATTGCTTAAAAAGTGAAATCTAAATTTGAAAGAATCAATAGACTTCCCCCATATATATTTGGGGAGATAAATTCATTAAAAATAAAACTGAGATCAGAAGGTAGGGATATTATTGATTTTGGCATGGGCAACCCTGATATGCCAACACCCCTTCACATAAGACAGAAATTAAAAGAAGTTATAGATAAACCAGGTGTTGGACGTTATTCAGTTTCAAAAGGCATTAATGGATTAAGAAAAGCCCAAGCTAAATATTATAAAAAACGATTTAATGTTGATTTAAATCCATCAAGTGAAATTATAGTAACAATTGGTTCAAAGGAAGGTTTAGCAAATTTAGCACAAGCTATAACTTCAAGAGGAGACAGGATAATATGTCCTGATCCATCATACCCTGTTCATCCATATGGTTTTATGATTGCTGGTGCAAAATTAACACCTTTAAGAACATTTTATAATGGACAGTTCGATAGAAACAAATTTTTATCAAATATTGTTAATAATTTAAAAAAATACTCTTCAATAAAAATTATTATTGTTTCTTTTCCTTCTAATCCAACAGCTCAGATAGTTGATTTAGATTTTTATAAAGAATTAGTAAAAATTGCAAAAAAATATCAAGTTTATATTTTATCTGATTTAGCTTATTCTGAAATTTATTTTGGTAAATATCCACCTCCATCAATATTAGAAGTTAATGGAGCTAAGAACATAGCTGTTGAATTTACGACTTTATCTAAAACTTATGCAATGGCAGGATGGAGAATAGGTTTTGCTGTCGGAAACAAAACATTAATTGAAGCATTAACAAAAATTAAATCATATGTAGACTATGGTGCCTTTACTCCTGTGCAAGTAGCAGCCACTGCTGCTTTAAATGGATCTCAAAGATGTGTAGAAGAAATAAGAGAGACTTATAAAAAAAGAAGAGATGTTTTAATAGAGTCTTTTGAAAGAGCTGGTTGGGATAAAATTCCAACTCCTGAGGCATCAATGTTTGTATGGGCTCCTGTACCAAAAAAATTTAAAAAGATGGGTTCTATGAAATTTGCGAAAAATTTAATGATAAATGCCGATGTTGCAGTAGCACCTGGTTTAGCTTTTGGAAAAGGAGGGGAGGGATTTGTTCGTATTGGTTTAGTGGAAAACACTCAAAGAATAAGACAGGCAGCTAAAAATATAAAAAAATATTTCAATACTTAATATTAAACTGATAAAATCTTAATATAATGTGATAATTTCTCACCAGCATCCCAGGCATCGCTTAGACTTTTTCCTAGTATCCAATCTCCACTTAAAAATATTTTATTATCCGTAGAACTAATCCAATTTTTTTTTGATATACTATTATAACTCACTTTGGTTTGAGCATATAACCACCTGTGTGATTTAATAAAACTTATCTCATTTTCTATATCAAATGTTTTTTCAAATATTGATTGAGCATATTTTTCTAGTGCAGCCTTATCTACATCAATATTATTATTCGTATACTCAGAACTCATATTTAATACCCAACAATCATCAGATAATTCATTAAATTTAATATTTTGATTCATAAAGAAGCTAATATCTTTGTGAAGATTTAATCCTGCTTTAATATTTATTTTGTTAATATCTTTATAACATAACATTACAGTGTGTATTGGTTCATAAGATGGCTCGTTAACCATCTTAGTAAAATTAATAAATTCTTTTGATAGCTCTTTGGATTGTAAGTAGGGTATACATATTAAAACATAATCAAAATTTTTAAATTCTTCTTTTTCAGAAAAAAGTGAAAAGATACCATTATTATTTTTTGAAATTTTAATTATTTTTGAATTTAAATAACTTTTTACTTTAATATTATCAAAAATAGACTTTGGAATAGAATTCATTCCATTTTTACCAATAATAATTTTTTTTCTAGTCTTTTTATTTTTTAAATAATCTGTTGCAAAATCTATTTCTATTACTTGTCCCAAGTTATATCTACTTATTATTTCATTTAATTGATTTACAGAATGATTTGTCGATAGATAATGTGCGCCATGATCAAAAAGGTAATTATCGTGCTTTCTAGTAGATACTCTTCCTCCCGGTCTCCATGATTTATCAAAAATTGTAATATTATGTTCTTGAAGATTATAAGCAAGAGACAAACCAGTCATCCCAGCTCCAATTATTGCAATATTTTTCACTTAATTAATGTTAATTATTTGAAAATTTTTTTTACCTGAAGATTTAATTTTTTTTAAACCAAATTTACTGCATAGATTTTTGTATCTCTGTTTTGATGGTAAGTTAATTGTTTTAAAATGTATATTATCGTGACCAAACATCATTTTCTGACCATTAATTTCATATAATTTTTTATAAATACTAGATTTTCTTCTGATAACCATGATTTAATAGAAAAAATATATAGTTAAATTTAAAGCAGCAAAGATAAACATTATCGCAATAGCTGCGTATAAATTTCTCTTGTTCATATGTATTTATAGTTAAAATTATACTTAAAAGTCAAGATACTAATTTAATTTAACATTAATGACTTTAAAAAATCTAAGTTTTCAATTAATCGCCTTAATTCTTCTGGATCTAGTCCTTTTAAATTTTCTTTAAATAAATTTTGATAGTCTAATGTATCAATACGATCCGTATATATTTCTTTTAAAGAAATTGTATTTGAATTATCATAATCATAATTCCCAATTAATATTTTTGATAATGCAGGAAATATTAGTGATGTAGTTGTATAAGTTGCAAATCCTATTTCTCTGTCTTCGTCTTGTCTTTTGTCAATAAAGGTAAAATATATAGCTATTCTTGCTGCACGAGTTAATTCTGCTACAGATAATTCATTATCTTGAGATACATCTAAAAATGCAAAAGTTTCATTAATACAATTTGCTGGATTACTATCATTATTGCAAGTTTCTATTAACTGTGAATTCATTAAATTAATTATTTCACCATAAATAATTTGAAAGACACTTGGTATTGATTCACATTTTTCATAAACGGAATAATCTGCTGAATTTAAAAAGGAATAATCTATACCGTCCCAACCATCAGGAGCTGTAACTTCAAGTAAATTATCACCATCTTTTTTTAAAAAATAATAATAACTACCATCTAATTCCCCCCATTTATAAGCTGACCAATCTTGCACCTTTGATGTTTTTGATACATTAAATCCAACATATGTCTCGTCAATCCACATACTGGTGTTATTTGATATTATGAATACTTGATATTCTGCATCACAATCATCACTCCAAATACCTTGCATATCTTTTGGAAAATTATCTTCAAATATTAATTCTGCATTGACTTGAAATGGTAATAATAAAAAAATACTAAAAATGAATTTTATTAAATTATTCTTCATAGGGCATAACTCTAATTACATCTCCGTAGATAATTACAACTCTTTGACCATTTGGAAGGGCATTATCATCTCCTTGAACAAATGCTTTTTCTTGATCATTTTGGCAATTAGAAATGTCATTACCACATTCATCAATATTTACGACATATTGGAAACCATCATGATTACCAATTTTAGCTTGTATTACTGATCCCATAGCAGCTCCTCCAATAGTTCCATATACTATTGCAATATCTTGACACTTTGTTCCTAATATTTCTTCTTCTCCACATATTTGAGATGCCAAAAGACCTCCTATCATTGCTCCAGCAGTTGCTCCAATCCAATCACTTTCACCTTCAATTTTTACTGGGAGAGAGGTTTTGATTGTTCCATATTCTATATTAGTTACTTTTTGTGCATCAGATTTTTTTACCTTATTTGGAGATGTTGTATTACAAGAGATTAGTGCAAAACTAATTATAAGGGGAATTACCAATAAGTTTAATAATTTGGTCATTAATTAATAACTTATTATAGTTAATAATTGTCTAAAATAAGCAATTAATTTTAATAAATCATATAAATTTTCTAATAACTTACTATTTAAATATTTATGAAAAGCTTATTTTTAATTCTTGGAAATCAATTATTCCCACATAAACACCTAAGAAAATATAAAGAATCAACCTTTTTTATGTGTGAAAGTTTTGATCTTTGCACTTTTCAAAAACATCATAAATTAAAACTCATTCTTTTTCTGTCCTCAATGAGATCTTATGCGGATGAATTAAAAAAAAATAAATTTAAAGTAAATTATATTGATTTAAAAAAAGATTTTAAAATATCTTATGAAAAAAAATTAGAAAATTTTATAGAAAAAAATAAATTTGAAGAGTTAATCTCTTTTGAAATTGAAGATAAATTTTTTGAAAAAAAAATAAAGACCTTATGTAAAAAAAATAAGATTAAATTAAGTTTTATTCAATCACCCATGTTTTTAAATTCAAGAGATGAATTTAAAAATTATTTAAGCAAGACAAAAAAACCTTTTATGGCAAAATTTTATAAAATTGCACGTGCAAAAATTGATATTTTGATGGAAAATAATATGCCTAAAGGTGGAAAATGGAGTTTTGATGAAGATAATAGAAAAAAACTCCCTAAAGATATTAAAATACCAGAAATGATTACTGCAAAAGAAACAATGCATACAAAAGTTTTAAAAAAACAAATAAACACAATTTTTAAAAATCACCCAGGTCAAGTTGAGAATTTTTGGCTACCTACAACTTATGATGATGCTGTTAAATGGTTAGATTATTTTATTATCAAAAAATTTAATTTATTTGGTGATTACGAAGATGCAGTTGATACTAATAATAACTTTCTATTTCATAGTGTTCTAAGCCCCATGATTAATTTAGGCTTATTAACACCAGAACTAATAATTGAGAGAGTAAGAAAAGTTGAAAATAAAATTAAAATTAATTCTTATGAAGGTTATATAAGGCAAATTATTGGATGGAGAGAATTCATTAGAGGAATTTACCAAAATTATGATCAAAAATTAGAAGAAAATAATTTTTTTCAACATAATAATTCTCTTACTAAAAAATGGTATGACGGTACAACTGGATTAGATCCTTTAGATCACTCAATTAAAAATGCTCAAAAATATGGATACACCCATCATATTGAGAGACTAATGGTTTTATGTAACATTATGAACTTATGTGAAATAAAACCTAATGAAGTTTATAATTGGTTTATGGAAATGTTTGTAGATAGCTCTGATTGGGTTATGTCACCTAATGTTTATGGTATGGGATTGTTTAGTGATGGAGGTATATTTAGCACCAAACCTTATATTTGTGGTTCAAGTTATTTTATGAAAATGATGAATTTTAAAAGAGGTGGTTGGAATGATATTATGGATGGATTGTATTGGCGTTTTATTAATAAAAATAGAAAATTTTTTCAATCTAATCCACGTTTAAATATGATGGTTAATATCTATGATAAAATGAATACAGAGAGGAAAAATTATATAATAAAGAAAGCAAATCAGTTTATTCGTGATAATACAAATTAATGGATAAATTCGATGTTGTTGCAGCAATAATAATAAAAAATGATAAATATTTTATTGCGCAAAGAAATAGAAATAAACATATGGGATTAAGCTGGGAATTCCCTGGAGGCAAAGTTGAAAAAGGTGAAACTTTTGAGATAGCTTTAAAAAGAGAAATAAAAGAAGAACTCAATATAGATATAAATATCAACAAAAAATTAGGTGAAGAAAATTATAAAGATGACAAAATAAATGTAAAATTACATTATTTTATATGCTCTCATATTAGTGGTGAACTTTATTTAAATGAACATGAGGACTCAGCTTGGGTTTCAAAAAATGAATTTAAAAATTTTAATTTTGCTGAAGGAGACAGTGATATTGTAAACTTATTATAAGTCCAATTTTAAAATCCTTTAAAACCTTAATTTTCTTCTCTTTTTTTCAAAAATTTTATTTTCTTCTATTTTAATGATAAAGACCAAAACATTTATGAAAGTCGACAAAGATCAAATATCAGCATGGGGTGTCCATGCTTTTACAGGATCAGGAGCTATACTTGGATTCCTTGCCTTAATATCAATATTGAATAATGATCAAACTGGTGCTTTCTTATGGTTAGGCTTAGCATTATTAATTGATGGGATTGATGGTACATTAGCAAGAAAAATAGGGGTTGAGGAAAAAGCACCAAATTTAGATGGAATAATTTTAGATAGTATAGTCGATTATCTTAACTATGTAATTAACCCTGCTTTAATGATTTACTGGTTTCAATTAGTACCGAATGGTTTTGAAATTATAATGCCAGCAATAATATTTGGAGTTTCATTGTACACTTTTATTAATGTTAATATGAAAACTGATGATTATTATTTCAGAGGATTCCCTGCAATTTGGAATATTGTAGTACTTTATTTTTTTATATTAAATACAAATGTTTGGATAAATCTTATTGTAATAATTATTTTATCAATATTAACTTTTATTCCTTTTAAGTTTGTTCATCCATTAAGAGTAAAATCTTATCGAAACTTAACTATTTTTTTTACCGTAATATGGTCAGCAACTACATTGAGATTAGTTACTAAATCTGAAATAAATTTAATTATAAATGATACTATAGTGTTAATTATCTGGTTAATCTGCACAGGTTATTTTTCATATATTTGTTTAAATAAGTCATTAAAAGACTTCTCTTAGTAAGCAATTTAGCTATTTTTTTATATATGCATTTTTTGCATATCTAAATATGATCATAATCAATTTAAATATAAATAATTTTTATTATTAATTTTACATCGTTCATTTTGAATAATTCAAAACGGAAGTAGACGAAAGTTGAAGGAACGCATGCAAGTTATTAAATCGTTCAATCTGTTTTTAACAGATCGGAAGTAAGCTAAAGCTGAAGGAACGCGGATCTTATTAAAATCCATAGCTAAGCATGAACTATAACAGATTGAAAGGACTGTTATTAAATATGATAGGTATTAAGATTGGATTTATAAATACTTCATTCATTTCATCGTACTAAATATGTTTAATGAAATGTATCAATCTGAGAGTCTAATCAGAAATCACTATAACAATATAAATGAATGGTTAGAAAAAATGACTGCTAAAGTGATTAATGAAAAAAATGCTGAGGCAGAGACTCATTTTAGAAATATAGGAATAACATTCTCAACTAATAGTGAAACAGCAAGAGAGAGAATAATACCATTTGATTTAATTCCAAGAATTTTTACTTTTAGTGAATGGTCTAAATTAGAAAAAGGAGTAATTCAAAGAGCGAAAGCTTTAAATGCTTTTTTGGCAGACATTTATAATCAAGGAGAAATAATAAAAGCTAATATTATACCCAAAGAATTAATTTTTAAAAAAAAATCTTACGAAGTTTCAATGTTTGGTTTTACACCACCTAGATCAATTTATAGTCCAATAGTAGGTATCGATTTAGTGAGAACAAATCATAATGAGTATTTTGTATTAGAAGATAATTGTAGAACACCTAGCGGTGTATCATACATGTTAGAAAATAGAGAAATAATGATGAGAATGTTTCCTGATTTATTTCATACAAATCGAGTTACACCTATTGATGATTATCCAACAAGATTACTTCAGACTTTAATGAGTTTAGCTCCAATAAAATGTAACACATCTGAGCCAGTATGTGTTCTTCTTACACCTGGTCCATTGAATAGTGCTTATTATGAACATAGTTTTCTATCCGATCAAATGGGTATTGAAATGGTAGAGTCTACTGATTTGTTTGTTGAGGGTGAATTTCTATACATGAAAACCGTAGATGGTCCCAAAAAAGTAGACGTTGTATATAGAAGGATAGATGATGATTTTTTAGATCCTCTTTGTTTTAACCCAAATTCAGTAATTGGAATACCTGGAATTATGGATGTGTATAGAACTGGAGGAGTAAATATTTGTTCAGCTCCGGGTGCCGGTATCGCAGATGACAAAGCAATTTATATATATGTTCCAGAAATGATAAAATTTTATTTAGGAGAACAACCAATATTAGAAAATGTTCAAACATGGAGTTGTGACAAAGATGATGATCTTAATTATGTATTAGATAACTTATCTGATCTTGTTGTAAAAGAAGTTGATGGCTCTGGAGGATACGGGATGCTAATAGGTCCAAAATCCTCTAAATCCTCAATTGAAGAATTTAGAAGAAAACTTTCCGCAAATCCTCGGGGGTATATTGCTCAGCCTCTCTTAGATCTATCATTCTCTCCAACTTTGATAAAAAATCAAGTTGAAGGAAGAAGAGTTGATTTGAGACCTTTTTGTTTAATGGGGGAAAATGCACAATTAAGTTCTGGAGGTTTAACAAGAGTTGCAATGAACGAGGGATCTTTCGTTGTTAATTCAAGTCAAGGTGGTGGAGTCAAAGATACATGGGTTTTAGCGGAATGAGATACAATGTTAAGTAGAACAGCTGAGTATCTTTACTGGATTAGTAGATACATGGAGAGAGCCGAGACTAATGCTAGACTCTTAGATGTAGGTTATAGAATGTCATTATTTCCTAATCCAAATGGCTACAATAATGAGTGGGAATCTGTTTTAGCTGCTGCAGGCGCAATACAAGGATACAAGAATAAATATAATATTATTGAACAAAAAAAAGTTGAAGATTATTTATTTTTCGATGAAGATAATCCATCATCTGTTTTTAATTGTATTCTTAATGCTAGAAGAAATGCTTTAGTTGTAAGAACTTCATTCACACCTGAATCTTGGCTAGCTATTAACAAAACTTATCAAGAAATTTTAAAATTAAAAAATAATAATTTTAATGCATCAGACCTTCCTAATTTAACTGAATGGACTATAGAACAAGTAAATTTATTTAGAGGTTCATTAAGTTCTTTATTAAGAAACGATGGTTATAACTTTCTTTATTTAGGATTATTTGTTGAAAGGGCAGATAATTCTGCAAGATTATTAGATGTTAAATATTTTGTTTTACTACCTAAACCTCAATATATCGGAGGTAATATTGATAATATGCAGTGGAGTATACTCCTTAGATCTTTATCATCTTTTAGAGCTTTTCGTTGGGCATACGATGGCGATGTTACTTCTACAAAGATAGCTGATTTTTTAGTACTAAACAGTGATTGCCCAAGATCACTTAGTTTTTGTATACAAAACATTGTAAAACACTTAACAAATTTGACTTGCAGTCCAGAGAAAGTTAATAAAATTTATAATACCTTAAAAGATCTTAATATTAAAATTCAAGAAGAGAAAATTGAGTCAATTGTTGATTTTGGTCT
The DNA here is from genome assembly GCA_902519435.1 of uncultured Alphaproteobacteria bacterium. The sequence goes on along the minus strand of CABYKC010000009.1, from coordinate 4,796 downwards.
TCATGAATTTGTTACACAATTTATTAATAAAATTTCAAGCGTAGATTCTGATATTCAAAAGGAGTTTTTTAATTAATGGAAATAATAATTGAGCATACAACTAAATATGAATATAAAAATCCTGTAGCTGGACTTATACAATCAACTAAACTTTATCCATCTGAATATAATGGTTTAAAAATTCTAGATTGGAATGTTCATCATGACTCTGCAGAAAAATCTGCAGTCTATAAAGATGGAGAAGCAAATAATATACAAAGTTTTACCAGTTTAAAAAAAGTAAAAAAAATTCAGTTTACTGTTCTTGGTAAAGTAGAAACTTTTGATACAAAAGGGGTTTATTTTAACCCAGATGATAAATTAGATCCTTGTGTTTATTTAAGGAATTCAAATTTAACTATTCCAGATGTAGACATAAAAAATTTAGCTTTAGAAGCAAAAAATGGTTTTAACAACGATGAAAGATTACTCATTTCTCACAATTTAATGAATTTAGTAAGAGAAAAAGTTGAATATAAACCTCTTTCAACAAATAATGAAACAACAGCTCAGGTAGCTTATAATCAAAAAAAGGGTGTATGTCAGGACCAAGCACACATAATGGTGTCAGCTGCTAGAACAATCAATATACCTGCTAGATATGTTAACGGTTACATGCATAATAATTCACATTCATCAGAATTTCAGTCAACACATGCATGGGCAGAATTTTTTATAAATAATCTTGGCTGGGTTGGTTTTGATCCTACAAATGGTTGTAGCCCTGATGAAAGATATATAAGAGTATCTTGTGGCCTTGATGCAAGTGAAGCTGCACCTATAAAAGGGGTATTCTACGGACATAATGGGCAAAACAATTTGATTGAAAACTTAGATATACACGTTCAAACACTTGAAAATAATTCTCAACAATAAAAAAATTTGTTAAAGTTCCAAAATAAAGAAGGAAAAATATGTACCAAGATAAAAAACAACTACAATTTATATGGATCTTTAAACCTGAACTTTCAGATGTTGCAAAGCGAGTAGCTGAAGATCATGTTAAATGGATGAATGAAACTCACACTAAAGAAGGAGAAAAGGCTCTTATAGTATTAAATTGGTCAATCGGACCTGAATTTAAAGAAGGAGTCGAGACAGGAAACATTGCTCTTATTTTAACAGAAATTTATGAAAACCAGGCTGGAATAGATAATCATTTTATGCTTGCTCAAAATAATGGAAGTTATTTTAGAGATGATTTAGATGAATTTGCAAAAAATTGTGAACAAAGAGTAACTATTCATTCTTCAGATGTCATTCAATCAATATAAATTAGTATAAAACATAAATCTATATCTGATTTTTAAAATCATTTCTTCATTATAATCATTATTTAGATTTATTTTATACATTACCTAGCCTATCTATATGATAATGGAAATTGAAAAAATTTTTAAAAATTTAATTTTAGCAGACTTTATTGTTATAATTTTAATGGTTATATCATCTATGTATCAACCATCTGAAATTTCAAATCTTTATAAAAATTTAAATGATGGATTATTATCTAATTTTGAAAATTTTTCTCGAATAATTTCTATTAGTTTATTCTTTTTATATCTATTTACTTTAAATTTACTTTATCGATTTATCTCCTATGGTAAACCACTGTATTTATTTTTAGTAGTAGCTGGTATAGTTCTTAATTATTTTAGTGGTTCTGTTATTTATACTGCTTTTAGTGGGATGCTTGATCAAATTGGTGGATTGATTAGTGGTGCAATTTTGATTCTTTTATATTTTTCACCAGTTAAAGATAATTTTTGATAAGAAATAACTCAATTTTTCTGCAATCAAATCAATATTTATATATTTTTTTTAAATTTTAGTTAAAATATTTAAATAGGTTGGTCAAAACCCTTGTAAAAAAAAGACCATAAATTTTATTATGGTAAAAACATTAGCTAAAATTATCATTGGTTTATTAAGTTTATGGGCAATTGCATTTATAATTGCAGAGATTATAGGTGTAACTATTTATTTTCCATTCACTATTGTTGAAAAACAAGAAATACTATATCATAGAATTACTTCAGTCAGATTAGCTGTTTTTCTAACTTTTGCTTACTTTGGTTTTAGATATCTTTTTTTTCAATCAGACAAACTTTATCCTATTCAGTTTTTAGAAATTTATATTAAATCATTTACAGTTTGTTGTTTATTTGTTTTTTACACTAGTCAAGTTGAATTTCGAGAATACTATTTTGTTTTATTCTTATCTATAGTTTCATTAATCTTACATTTTGCATCAAGAAATAGGATAAGAAGTTATTTTAATTAAAACAAGCGGTTATTAAACCGCTTGTATTTTATTAGTAACCCTCAAATACTGTTCTAATAATAATTAAAATTAATCCAACTAATGGAAACATAACACCTCTTATATTTGGTGTGATTCCGTAATTATTTACGAGATTAAAATATCTAACTACTGAACTAATTAAAGCAATAGCAAAAAGCATAAACAAAAATGAATACCAGAATTTATATTGTACCACATTTTCTTCATAAGTATTCCCAGTAACATCAAAGGTTAATAGTATAGACATTAACAACATTGTTAAAAAAACTGCACCTAAAGGGCCTCTAAAAACTAATTTTGGCTCCTCATTCGAAAATCCTAATTCATTAAAAAATTTATCATTGAAATAAAATTGATAAATAATAAATAAATTAAAAAGCATAAATAAAACATGGAATGCAAATGCCATTGTTCCTCCAGCTTCTAAAATATATTCAGCCATAAAATCTCCTTTATTAATATAATAATCAAAAAATTGATGATTCTTTATAAAAAAGTTATTAAAGTAAATTAAAATGAAAAATATTTTAGTTACTGGAGGGTCAGGAAAAGCTGGTAGAGCGACAATAAAACTATTATTAAAAAATAATTATAATGTCTTCAATGTAGATTTAGTCAATCTTCCTGAGTTAGAAGTTCCATTTACTAAAGTCGATTTAGAAAATTTTGGAGAAGCGATTGAGTCTGTATCTGAAATAGATGATCGTATTAATGGAATAGATGCGGTAATTCATCAAGCAGCTATTCCTGCCTCCGGTTTGGAAGCAAATCATAAAACATTCAGAGCAAATACTTTAAGCACTTATAATATATTTCAAGCAGCTAAAGTTATAAAAATAAATAATATTGTTTGGGCATCAAGTGAAACAGTTCTAGGTTTACCTTTTGATACTTATCCACCTTATGTGCCTGTTGATGAAGAATATGACCCGCGTCCAGAGTCAAGTTATTCACTTTCTAAAGTAATGGGTGAAGAAATGGCAAGACAATTTTGTAGGAGAAATCCTGAAATGAAAATTATTGGTCTCCGTTATTCTAATATTATGGAAGAACATGATTACAAACAATTTAAATCATTTCAAAATGATCCATTTTTAAGAAAATGGAATTTTTGGGGCTATATTGATGCTAGAGATGTAGCCAAAGCTTGTTTATTAGCAATGGAAAGCAAAATAAAAGGTGCAGATCATTTTATCATAGCTGCTGATGATACTGTTATGGAAGAAGATAATAAATCACTTTTAGACAAAGTATTTCCAAAGATTAATATTAAGGGTGATATTGGAAAAAATAAAACACTATTGAGTAATGAGAAAGCAAAAAATATTTTAGGTTTTAAACCTGAATACTCTTGGAAAAATTATATCTAAATATTTAAACTCATAATTCCTTCAGAATTAAAAGACAAAGGTATAGGATCACAAATTTCACCTATGAAATTTCCGTCTTTATCATCATGTAAAAAAGCCATAAAATAATAATCATTTTCTATTTGTATAATTCTTCCAGCATATAATTCTTCTTCAGCATCTGAAGTTAAAAAAGATCCTGGAGCAATTTTCCAGGGTCCATCAAAGTTATCTGATATTAAATAATGAGTGCCTCTTCTAATAGGACCGTTATAATTTTGTTTAAATTTATCAGACCAATCTTCAGGGTGATTACAAAATAAACAATACCATTTATTATTTACTTGAAAAATTTGGGGTACTTCAAGTTGACTAAATAACCCTCCAAAAAGTGGTTTAGTTGATTTCCAATCATATAGGTTAGTTGACTCTGCCATTCCTATAACTCCACACTGATAAGGATCATCATTTATCAATGCCCTTGCTGTGTAAGCCATTATATATTTATTTTCTTTAGGATGTTTCATTACCCATGGATCTCTCATAGCTCGATCTTTCCAAAATCCATTTTTATTAACTTCTAAATAAATATTTGAATCTAAATCTAAAGCTAACCCATTACCACATCTTTCAAAAGAGTAGGGGGTATTACCTAATGCATGACCTATTCTTTGTTTAACTCCATTTTCACTTTTATTTCTTCCAGTATAGAAGTAATGCCATTGAGAATTTTCATTTAATATTGATCCTGTCCATACTGTGTAATTATCAAAATTTTCTTTTTTTGAAGGTGATAAAACTGTTCCATAATAATCCCATTTGATTAAATCTTTTGAAGTAGCACGGACCTCAAGGTGGAGACGAAATAAACATAATTAAACTAAATCAAAAAGAAATCCCAAATTATGGATGGGCAATTTCTAGTTATGGAGAACATTATGGTGGTGCGAATGCTTCATATAATCAGAAAACATATGAAAAATATCCACTTTACAAATCTCATTCTGATTATGGTTTTATTGAGCCAATTAAATATTTTGTTCCTTCAATTGGCATTTCACAGATTGTAGGTTTAGATAAAAAAAACCATTATGTTGTTGCCT
>CABYKC010000008.1 GCA_902519435.1 uncultured Alphaproteobacteria bacterium | reverse complement strand
TTAGGATACCTACCATAAAGGATCAACTTCAAACTGATTATGTTGGTGTTGGATATATTATGTTATCATTTGCAATTGGTTCAATTGTTGCAATGATTTTTGCGAATGCTCTTATTCTGAAAACTTCTACAAAATCTATTTTAACATACACCTTAATTGCCGAAGGGTGTTTGTGGTTGCCAGTACCTTTCATTCAAGAGTTATGGCTTTTTATGGTTTTCTCATTTGTTTTTGGTATGAGTTATGGTGCATTCGAAATAGCATGCAATGTTTATGCATCAAATTTAGAAGTTAGAGAAAAAAAATCAATGATGTCAGGGTTTCATGCTTTTTGGAGTCTTGGAGTTTTATTCGGATCTCTAATTACAAGCTTTTTACTAGAGTGGAATTATTCTTTTATTTCTAATATACTTTTGTATGTCATCATTCTTCTTCCTTTGAGTTTGTATTTTGTACTTTGTTTAGAGTCACAAGTAGAAGCAAAATCAGAAGACTCCAGTAAAAAAAATATATTTTTTATTTGGCCCTTACTTATTATTTTATTAGCATTAATTGCAATGGCAAACGCTCTAACGGAAGGAAGTGTTGATGCATGGGGAGCTCTCTATATGAGAGATTTTATTCAAGTTGATGGTTTCTATATTGGCTTAGCAACTCTAAGTTTTAATATTTTTATGGTTATCGGAAGATTTAGTGGTGATTGGGTAAGAGATAAAATCGGAGTTTTTCTTTTGATTTTCTTTTTATTTTTATCGACGATTATAAGTTTAATAATTTTATCTAATTTCAGCAGTATTTATGCAGCTATTTTTGGTTTTTCATTATTAGGTATCGGAGCATCCTCAATAGTTCCTATCGCATATAGTTTAGCTGGAAAAATTGAGGGAATTGATAGTGGAGTAGGGATAACAATCATTTCAATTGCAGTTTACGGAACATTTATAGGGGCTCCAGCTACATTAGGATTTATTGCAAACAACTATGGAATTAATAATATATTTGTTCCAATGCTAATAATTTTTATGATTTTAATAATTCCAGTAAGTTTTTATAGAAAAAAATTTTTAGTTTAAAAAATCAAAGGATAATGAATCATTAATTACTAAATTTTGATCTTTATTTTTTATTTCATTAACAAAATTAATATTTAATGCTGCAAAAATATTTGAATTTGCTTTTGATACAATTGTACCTATTTTTTTATTATCTACTATCAACTCATCTCCCTCTAGTACATCTCCACTTTTTATTTTTAAAGCGTAAAGTTTTTTCTTGAGTAATCCACGGTATTTCATTCTTGCAGTAATTTCTTGACCCACATAGCATCCTTTATCCCAATCAATAGCATTTAAATTATCAAAATTATTTTCTAATAATAAAGATTTATTTTCTAAAATATCAAATGGTGAATAGGGTGTTGTATGATTAATTAAAATTTCATGATATTCTTTTTCATTAATTTCTTTTAATCTCTCTTTTTCAATTAACATTTTTTTATTCTTTATAAGTTTTTTACCTAAGTTTATATTTCTAGGATCATTTAAATAAACATTATAATCACCTTCATAATCTATATTAAACAATGAATAAGAATTTAGATTATTAATTTCTTTAATTTCTATATTGGAGCGAAGTTTATAAATATTTAATCGTTCTAATAAATTACTATAAAATTTATCATTAGTTTCAAAAATATAGTTTTCATTCATTTTGAATATAAAAAAATCTGCTAAAAACTTTCCCTGAGGTGTTAATAGACATGAATAAATAATTGATCCATTGCTACATTTTTCAATATCATTAGTAATTAAATTTTGAATAAATGATTTACTATCTTTTCCAGAAATCTCGAAAAATCTTGAATTCAGATGATGAAAAAAGTATTTATCTTTCATAATTATATTAATATATATTGAATATATTAAAAGTGTAATATTTCTGTGAAAATTCTTGTTATTTCGTCAAATCTTATTGGAGATACCATTTTATCAACTGGAGTAATAAATTATTTTAGCAATAAATATCCTGAAACTAAATTTACATTTATAATTGGTCCATCTGCTAAATCAATTTTCAAAAACTTTAAATCTGTAGAAACCATAATCACTATTTCAAAAAAAAGATACAATATGCATTGGTTAGATATAATTTCTAATTGTTATGGAAAGAAATGGGATATAATTATTGATTTTAGAAGTTCATTGATATCATATTTTTTAAAACATAAGCAAAAATTTATTTTTAAAAAAAAATCTAATCTAAATCATGTACAGCAATTATCTAATTACTTTAAATTTGATTGTTCAAATTTGTTTATTGAGACAAATACAGAAGAAGAAGAAATAGTTACAAAATATTTGTCCGATGATTTTAAATATTTTGTTATATTTCCAGGTGGAAATTGGAAACCAAAAATTTGGAGTGTTAAAAATTATAATTCACTATTAATCAAAATTTTATCTCAAAATAAAAATATTAAATTTATTTTAGTTGGCTCAAAATCAGAAGAAGAAAATTATTTAAATGAAATAAAAAAAAATATTGATAGCAATAAGATAATTAATTTATTTGGTGCATCATTGACTCAAACTGCTGCTTATATGAAGAAATCAAAATTATTTATTGGAAATGATTCAGGTTTATCACATATGGCTTCAGCCACAAAATTAAACTCTATAGTATTATTTGGCCCAACAAATGATGTGGTTTACGGTCCATTTATGCAAGATTCACTAGTTATAAGAACAAATGAAAGCTATGACTATTTTAAAAGTATAAATATTGATAAAACAAAGTCCTATATGGATACTATAAGCGTAGAAAAGATTTATTTTACATTACAAAAAAATAATTATTGTGCATAAAAATATTGAAATAATTCAGCCTGATGATTGGCATGTGCATTTTAGAGATGGCGACATGTTAGAAATGGTTACTAATTTCTCCTCAAGAATAAATAATAGATGTGTGGCAATGCCAAATACAGAAATTCCCATAACAAATACTAATCAAGCCTCTGCTTATAAAGAGCTTTTAAATAAAGCATCTAGTAATAATTTTGAACCACTTATACCTTGTTATTTAAATGAAAATTTAGATTTAGACGATTTTAGAAAAGGTATACAAAATAAAGTTTTCTTTGGATCTAAACTTTATCCCTCAAATGCAACTACAAACTCAAGTCACGGAGTGAGTGACATTTCAAAAATCTTTAAATTTTTAGAGATTTTAGAAGAAGAAAAAAGTCCATTACTAATACATGGTGAAAAAGTAGCTGAAGATATAGATATTTTTGATAGAGAAAAATATTTTATAGATGATGAATTAAACGTTATTAGAAAAAAATTTCCCCTTTTAAAAATTACTCTTGAGCATGTATCAACTTCATATGGAGTTAATTATGTGAAAGAAAATGAAAATATTGCAGGCACAATTACACCCCACCACATGCTTTTAACAAAAAAAGATGTATTTCATGATGATTCTATTAATCCTCACCATTTTTGTATGCCAGTTGTTAAAAACGAAACAGATTTAATAGAATTAAGAAAAGCTGCATGTCACAATAATTCTAAATTTTTTTTAGGTACTGACTCAGCTCCACATCCAATTCAAGAAAAAAAGCCAGATATGTCATCTAAGCCAGGAATATTTTCATCTCCTTGCTCAATAGAATTATATGCAGAAATTTTTGACCAAGAAAATGCAATTGATAAGTTAGAGATATTTTGTTCAATTAATGGTGCAAAACATTATAGTTTTCCAATTAATGATAAAAAAATTAAATTAGAAAAAAAAGAATGGATTATGTCAGAATTATCTAGTTATAATGATATTCAGGTTAAAAATTTTTATGCTAATAAAAAAATTAATTGGAAAGTAGTCCATTAATCTTTATAGAAATATTAATGTCATTAGGAACAAAAATCTATACTTGGCTTAAAGGAAACTTAGTTGGTAGTGATGATTTAGGGAATAAATATTACTCGAGCTCCAAAGATTTTAAAGATTTAAAAGCAAAAAGATGGGTAATTTTTAATGGTGAAATAGAAGCAACAAATATACCGCCGCACTGGCATGCTTGGCTTCACAAATCTATTGATAATCCTCCAATTGACTATTCACATAAATACAAATGGCAAAAAAATCATAAACCAAATATGACTGGTACTAGTGATGCATATTTCCCATCATCTCATCCTCTTTCAAAAAATTATGACCCAGAAAAAAAAGAAGAAGAATATAAATCTTGGACTCCTAATTAGAGTAACATTTTTTTTTCTCCTACCATTAAATGTTTCTGCTGAGACTATTGAAAAAAAGTATGCTTCTTTTAAGTTATTAAACAAGACTACTAATAAAGTTTCTACTAAGGATATTTTGGTAAGTTCGAAAATATCATGGGAAACTTTAAATATTGAAGTTTTGTATTGTGGTAGCACTCCTCCAACTGAAATTCCTGAAGATTATGTTTTGATAGATGTATATGATACTATCAATAATGAAAATACTAATATTTATAAAGGCTGGATGATTTCTTCTTCCCCCGATGTTACTCCGTTAGAAAATCCTATTTATGATCTTTGGTTAGTTGATTGTAGTAACGATAAGGCTTCTTGAAAATTAATAACTTCTTTAAAACAACTTTCAATCTCTAAACTTTCTTTAAGTTTATTTTCATAAATTTCAGTTTCAATCTCATACGCTCCAAACTGAACTAAATGAGGATTGAAAAACTGTGAATCTAAAATGGAAAAATTATTTTTTTTCAATATTGCCAATAAATAAAGTAGACAAAACTTACTTGTATTGGTCTTTAAACTAAACATACTTTCACCAAAAAAACATGATCCTATATGTAAACCGTATAAACCACCAATTAGATTATTATCTTCATAACATTCTACACTGTGACATTTTCCTATTTTGTATAATTCAATATATGTATCTAAAATAATTTCATTAATCCAAGTATCTTGATCTTTTCTTTTAATCTCTTTGCATAACTTTATAACTTTTGCAAAATTTTGATCAATTTTAAAACTATATTTTGTTTTTTTAAACTCACTAAAAAGTTTCTTTGGATAATGAAAATTTGAAATTGGAATGATAAATCTTAATTTGGGTTTATAAAATTTTATTTCTTCAGAATACTTACTATCAGCCATCGGAAAGTAAGCTTTTTTATAAAATTCTATTAAGCTGTTTAAATCAATTATTTTACTCAATTAAATTTGACATAAAATTAATGTTGTAACTTCCTCTTTTAAATTCATCAGTTTGAATAATTTTTTGATGTAATTGAATATTAGTATTTATTCCCATAATTACATATTCTTCTAGTGCTCTATTCATTTTTTTTAGAGCTTCTGATCTTGTTGCGCCATAGGTAATTAGCTTACCAATCATACTATCATAGTGGGATGGAATTGAGTATCCATCGTAAACAGCTGAGTCTACTCGAATACCTAGTCCTCCAGGTTGGTGGTATTGTGTTATTTTACCAGGTGATGGTATAAAACTTTCTGGATGTTCAGCATTGATACGGCATTCAATAGAGCTTCCATTTAATTTTATATCTTCTTGTTTTAACGTAAGCTTTTCACCATTAGCGACAAGAATTTGTTCTTTAACAAGATCAATACCAGTTACCATTTCTGTTACCGGGTGCTCAACTTGTAATCGTGTATTCATTTCCATAAAATAAAATTCATCATTTTCATATAAAAATTCTAATGTTCCAACTCCTTCATAACCTATTTCTTTCATAGATTTTCTACAAAGTTCAGAAATTTTTTCTCTATTTTCATTTGTAAGAACTGAACTTGGACTTTCTTCAATAAGTTTTTGATGTTTCCTTTGTATCGAGCAATCTCTTTCTCCAAGAGTAACAACATTTCCAAATGAATCACAAAGAACTTGAATTTCAATATGTTTGGGAGACGTTAAAAATTTTTCTAAATAAACATTTTCATCATTAAATGATTTTTTTGCTTCAATTTTTGCTTCATTTATAGCTTTATTCAAATCATCTTCTTCTGTGACAATTCTCATTCCTTTTCCACCACCACCACTTGCTGCTTTTACTATAATTGGGTATTTTACTTTTTTAATAAATTCATCAATTTTATTTTTATTGCTTAAGTCATTTATACCTTTAACTGTTGGCACCCCAGTTTCATCCATTATCTTTTTTGCATCAATTTTGTTACCCATCATTTTGATATGTTCTGATTTTGGCCCAATAAATTTAATATTGTGTTCTTCAATGATTTCTGCAAATCTTTGATTTTCACTTAAAAAACCATAACCTGGATGTATTGCATCTGCATCAGTCAACGTGGCAGCAGTTATAATGGCAGGTATGTTTAAATAGCTTGATTGTGCAGAGGCTGGTCCGACGCAAATACTTTCATCTGCCATTCTTACATGCATTGCATTCTCATCAACATCAGAGTGAATGGCTACAGTTTTAATTCCTAGTTCTCTACAGGCTCTAAGAACACGTAAAGCAATTTCACCTCTATTAGCAATCAATATTTTTTTGAACATTATTCAAAAATTATAAGAGTATCACCATATTCAACGGGCTGACTATTCAAAGTAACTATTTTTTTGATAATACCAGATCTAGGAGCTTTGATTTCATTAAAAGTCTTCATTGCTTCAATTAACAACAAAGTATCTCCAGCTTTAACATGTTGACCAACTTTAACATAGGGTTGAGAATTGGGATCAGCAGAAAGATAAGCAACTCCTACCATTGGAGATTTAACAATATTATCTTCATTTACAACTTCATTTAAATTTTCAACCTCTTTAACTTCAGTATTTTTTTCTAATTTTTGAACAGAAACATTTTTTTCAGTGAATTCATTTGAGGTAATCTCAATTTCATAATTATTTTTTTTAATTTTTATTTTAGAAACACCATCTATTTTGGATTCTTTAATAATTAATTTAATATTCTCTAAATCTGTTTTATCAATTTTAGTCATAATTATTTATAAATTAATTTGCATATTGCTTCAATTCCTAGAAGATAACTATTTCCACCAAATCCACAAATTAACCCATGTACCCCTTCAGAAGTAATACTTTTTTTTCTATATTCTTCTCTTGCATAAATATTTGAAAGGTGAATTTCTATCTTTGGTTTATTTATTGCTCTTAATGAATCTAGTATGGCAATTGATGAATGAGTAAATGCTGCTGGATTTATAATCAAACCATCAAATTTATCATTTACTTCGTGAATTCTATCAATTATTTCCCCCTCATTGTTAGATTGGTAAAAAATAATTTCCAATTTTTTTTCTATACCTAATTTTTCACAATCAAATTTAATCTTATCTAAACTGTCTTTGCCATAAATATCATCTTCTCTATTGCCTAATAGATTTAGATTAGGGCCATTAATAATTAATATTTTTTTCATTCTATTTAAAATGTTTACTTAATTTTAAACCTTGATTTTGATAATTAGATTTAATATCTTTTCCGTATACAATATTACTATTTTTGTTCAACTTTTCATATTTAATTCTAGCTATAGTTTGACCATCTTCTAATAAAAAAGGTACTTCATTTGTTTTCACTTCCAAAACTGCATATGATCCTTTAGGGAGACCAAAACCAGGATCAAAAAAACCTGCATAATGTGCTCTGAAGTCTCCAATACCTGTATCATACGGTATCATTTCACCAGCTAATTTTGGTGGTATCACAACCTTTTCTTTTGATCTCAAAATATAAAATTTGTTTTTTTCAATTACTAATGTTTTATTATTTTTTCTAATTATATTCCAAAAATCATTTATTTTATAAAAATTAATTTTAGAAAAATTTAGAATTGGAGTATGTTTTTTAGCTACGTAAGCAATTATGTTAGATCCAGATAGATCAACTGATAACTTTAATCCGTTATCAATTTTAATATCGTCTCTAACTTGATTTGAAATTTTTTGTTTTTTATTAAAGTTAATTAGTTGCTTATCTGTCAAATAATTATGTTTTTTATATACAAGTCTTAATTGATTTAAAGAATTATTCTTTTTAAATGATACATCAAACGATCTTGATGTTATTTCTAAAAAAATTTCACCTTTATAATTTTTAGGAACTTTTTCATATTCTTCTGCATGATCGACAAGTGTTCTACAAAAAATGTCTAATCTGCCAGTACTACTTTTTGGGTTGCAGTGACCAAATATATTATTTTTTAAATTGAGACTTTCATTAAGTCTAACAATATAAGTTTTATTTTTTCTAAAAATAAATTCTTTACTTAAATTTATTTTTTTAATTGCCAAATCTTTTAACTTATCTCTTACTTTTGAATTATAGGATAGGAAGCTATGCCTAATTTCATAGCATTCTTCACTTAATGACAAATCCATGCTTGAGGGTTGTATTTGATTTTTTCTTAACTTTTCAGTAACTATTAAATTCTTATCAATTAAATTAATATAATCTTGATATATTAGAGATCCATTCATTAATTTACATTCTGAATTATATTAACAAGTTTTAATAAATCTCTATCTTTAGCTCTTTTAAAATTTTTCATTTCAATATCAAAAACTTCCTTTTCCATATCATTAATTGATAAAAAAAAGTTTAGGAATTGTAACCATTCTTTTTTATCTAAATTTTCTGTTAATTCTAAGTACTTTAATAGAACATTTTTATTATTATAAAATTTATATAAAAGATCTTTATTATTTTGAAAAATTGCCTCTGTATCATCTTTAGATAAATTTTCTATTTCTATATTTTCAAATATTCTAATTTGAGCATAATAATTTAAAGGATATTTTTCTAAAATTTTTTTATAAAATTTTGTAGCTTCTTCAGTATACCCATAAGAAAATAATATATCTGCTTTAGTTTCTAGCAAAAATTCACTTTTATTTTTTTTTATTATTTTATTTAAATTCTGTAACGACATTTTTAAATTTCCATTTCTAGCTATATTAATTGATTCTGCATAAGTTTTAAAAGGTTCATTTAATTCATTTAAAACTTCATCATTATTACTATAACCTAAAAATTTTGCTCTTATATAATTAAATCTTTGATTATAACTTTCATTAAAATTATTTTCTTTATTATCTTTGAAGTTTTTAATTAATAAAATTCTATCCTCAAAATATGGATGTGTACTAACTCTCTGCTTATCTTTTGAAAAACCCTTATCTAATAATTTTTGCTCTATTGTTTCTAATAATATTTGAATAGATTGAGAATTGGTTTGTAGTAAGTTAAGTGTTTTTAGTGCATATAAGTCTGCTTCCATTTCTTGATCTTTACTAAATACGATAAATTGATTTGATAAAGCAGCTGGAGTCAGGATACTTCCTTGTAAAAATTGAGGATTTTGAGTTAATGTTGAACCAGCAATCACAGATAAAAGACCTAACGTATTGTATTTTTTATTATTTTCTATTATTTTTTTTCTATGCATAATATGGTTGAGGTGTATGTGACCAACTTCATGAGCTAATACGGACAATAGCGCTACATAGTCAGAGCAGTAAATTATTAATCCAGAATTAATGTGTATTACATTATTAATATCTACAAAAGCATTTATTTCATTGCTATTATTTATTTTAAATTTAATTTTTTTATTTATTTTATTTACTTTAATTATATCTTCTAAAATCTGATTAATAAATTCATCAGTTTCGTAATCAAGTATCTGTGAGCTGAAACTACTTTTTAAAGAAAAAATAAAAAATAAAAAAAAAACTAATATTGTTTTAAGACCACCATCCAGTTTTTTCTTCATCTTCATTTATTTCACTCTCGGTTAAGCTTAAATCCTCTTGTTTATCAATTTTATCATTTTCTTTTATTTTATTATCATCTAAATTATTTTTCTTAATACTTTTTTTTGTTTTTTTAGTTTTAATTACCTTCTTTTTTTTAATTATTTTAGTAGTTTTACTTTTTTTCTTTATATTATTATCTTCAATATTATTTGATAGATTATCTTGATCAATTTCAATTAAAGGGTCATGTAAAGAATATTGTGAATCAAAATAAAAATTAATTTTTGATTCAAATTTATTTTCTAATGAATTTATTTCACTCTTTTTATTATTAAATAGATTTTCTGCTAATCCACTATTACATTTAACATTAATTGTTGAATTTTTGTTCGCAGAAATTTTTTCTTTTATCACTTTTAATATTTGATCTATTATTGAAGAAGAATTCAAAATTAAACCTGATCCCTTACAAAAATTACATCTTTCAAAAGATTTATCTATCAAGCTCGATCTTAATCTTTGCCTTGATAATTCCATTAAACCAAACATACTTATTCTTCCAATTTGAACTCTGGCTCTATCTCTTACAAGTGCAGTTTTTAAACTTTTTTCAACTTTAAAATTATTTCGGTAATCATCCATATCAATGAAATCTATAACCACTAATCCCCCAAGGTCTCTTAATCTTAGTTGTCTGGCTATCTCTACTGCTGCTTCTAAATTTGTTTTTAAAGCAGTATTTTCAATATTCCTCTCAGATGTATTTTTTCCAGAATTTACATCAACTGCAACCAAGGCTTCAGTTGTGTTAATTACAATAGAGCCACCAGATTTTAATTTTACATTTAGACTAAAAAGATCATTAATTTGTGTTTCAATATTATTGGAAGCAAAAAGAGAGTTTTCATCTGATTTGTATTGTTTTACTTTTTTAACAAATGTTGGTGCTAAATTTTTTGTAATTTTTTTAACTTTGTCATATCCTTCTTTCCCATCAACTAAAATTTTTTCTACATCTTCACTTAACATATCTCTAATAGCTCTTTTTAAAACATTGCCTTCTTCATGAATCATTTCTGGTGCTTCAGATTTTAAAGTAATTTCTCTAATTTTATTCCATTGGCTTACAAGGAATGAAAGATCTTTTGATATTTCTTTTTTTGTCCTTCCAATCCCGGCTGTTCTTACAATTACTGACATTTTTTTTGGTATATCTACTGATGATAAAATCTGCTTTAATTTTTTTCTTTCTTCTATATCTCCAATTTTTCTAGATATACCATCACTATTCATGCTATTTGGCATTAAGACACAATATCTTCCTGCAAAAGATAAATATGTCGTAAGAGCAGCACCTTTTAAACCTCTTTCTTCTTTGTTTATCTGTACAAGTAAGACCTGCTTAGGTCGAATCACATCTTGAATTTTGTATTTTCTAAAATAATTAAAATATTCTTTTCTTGGGCTTAATTTTTTATATTTTCTTTTTCTAATAGAAATAGTTTTTTCTTCTGTATTATCATTTTCTTCTTCAGATTTAGTTTCAATATTATCATTTTCAGATTCATCTAGTTCATTTGTATGTTCTGAGTTTTGAAAATCATCTTCTTCTGTCTCATTGTTTATTTTATCATTTAGTTCATTAATTTTTTCTTCGTCTGCAGCAGGAATTTTAAAGTAATCCGGATGTATTTCTGTTAGAGGTAAAAAACCATTTCTATTTGTACCAAAATCAACAAATGCCGCTTGAAGAGAAGGTTCTATTCTAGTTATTTTAGCAAGATAAACATCCCCTTTAACTGCATTTTTTTTATTAGGTTCAATTTCAAAATCATCAAGTTTTCCATCTTCGGTAACTGCGATTCTTGTTTCAATGTTATTTGTAGTATCAATAAGTATATTTTTTGACATAATGCCGAAACTCCGTAAGTATTTTTTAAATTTAAAATCATTTAAGAATATTTGTATATTATTTGCCTAATGTCATATTTTTAACTATTTCACAATGTAGTTTATAAATATGAATAGAATATTTACTTATATAAAATTATTGCTAATTTTACTATGCATTTTTGCATTTATATCAATTTCAACAATTTTCTACACACTTTGGCGATACTCACCAGAATTACCATCATATAATAGTATCGTAAATTATAAACCAAATTTGTCTTCAAGAATTTATAGTTCAGATGGATTACTATTGAAAAGCTTTTATACAGAAGAAAGAATATTTATTCCTGAAAGTAGAATACCTCAAACTATCAAATTAGCTTTTTTATCATCTGAGGATAAGAATTTTTATCAACATTACGGCGTTGACTTTATTGCCATAGTTAGAGCGATTTTTACTAATATCCTGAATACTTATTCTAATAAAAGGGTAGTTGGAGCCTCAACAATTACACAACAAGTAGTTAAAAATCTCTTATTAAGTAATGAATTAAGTTACTCTAGAAAAATTAAAGAAATTATTTTATCTATTAGAATTGAGAATATATTAGATAAAAATTCTATTTTAGAATTATACTTAAATGATATTTATTTAGGATATGGTTCTTATGGAATTGGTACAGCAAGTTTAAATTACTTTAATAAATCTATTTATGATCTAGAACTTCATGAAATAGCTTTTTTAGCTGCATTACCAAAAGCACCAAACAATTATAACCCAAAAACGAATTACTTAAAAGCCATTGAAAGAAGAAATTGGGTAATTGATAGAATGTATCAAAATGGATATATAAAAAAAGAAGATCTAATTTATAAAAATAAACCACTTCAAGTTTTCAAACGTAATGATAGAAAGTTTTCAGATGCAGATTATTTTTATGAAGAAATAAGAAAAGAACTATATTCAAAATTTGGAAAAGAAAAACTTTATTCAGATGGTTTAATAATTAAGACTGCACTTGATACAGAAATTCAAAAAAATGCAAACCTCAGTTTAGTTGAAGGATTAATAGAATTCGAAAAAAAACAAGGTTGGCATGGTTTGATCGAAAATACTAATTTTGATAATTTTTTTAAAAATCAAGATTATTATAAAAAAATAAATCCTTTTTTCCCAAATTGGGAAACTGTTATAATTAATAAAATATATAATTCTAAAATAGAAGTTTATAATAACTCTAAAGTAAAATTGATCGTAAATTTAAATAGCTCCGATAATAATTGGCTGTCTAATGAAGACTTCAATGAGGGTGATGTAATTTATATCGAAAGAAATAATAATTCTAACACTATAAAACAAGAACCGTTAGTAAATGGTGCAATAATTGTTATGGACCCTCATAATGGAGATATATTAGCTCTTTCTGGAGGATATAGTTTTCACAAAAGTGAATTTAATAGAGCCACACAAGCTAAAAGACAGCCTGGATCAGCATTTAAGCCCATTGTTTACTTAGCAGCATTGAATGAAGGTTATTCTCCTTCAACATTAATTCTTGACGCACCTTATGTAGTTGATCAAGGCCCAGGCCTTCCAAAATGGAAACCATCAAATTATACAGATGAATTTTATGGATTAACAACAATGAGAACAGGCATTGAAAAATCTAGAAACTTAATGACCGTAAGACTTGCTAATAGAATTGGTATGGACAAAATTTTAAATATGGCTAGTAAATTTAATATCAATGAAGGTTTTGATGATAAACTTTCAATGTCACTTGGTTCTGGAGTTATTACTTTAAGAGACCTTACCAATGCTTATGCTATTATTGCCAATGGAGGTAAAAAAATTGAATCTAAATTTATTACAAGTATCTATAATCGAAATGGAAATAAGATACGTGACACTAGTTTAAAAAAATGTAATGAATGTATTATTGACTCAATTCCATCAAAAATAAAAATTCCAAATTTAGATGAAGAGCAGAGCTTAGTTGTTGATCCACGTTTGGCTTATCAAATTACTTCGATGATGGAAGGTGTAATCCAAAGAGGTACAGCAAAAAGGTTAAAAGATTTAGATGCACCGATAGCTGGCAAGACTGGTACAACAAATCAAAATAAAGATGCCTGGTTTATTGGATATACTCCTGATTTAGTCATAGGTGTTTATGTTGGCTATGATCAACCAAAATCTCTTGGATACAAGCAAACTGGTTCTAGTGTAGCTGTTCCTATATTTAAAAAGTTTGCTCAAAAAATAAAAATTAATGAAAATAAAAAACCATTTAGAATTCCTTCAGGAATAAGTTTTGTAAGAATTGACCCAAGAAATGGAATGATATCAAATCAAGAGGGAAGTATAAACGAACCCTTCATTTTAGGTTCAGAACCATTTTCTGGGAATGTAAACATTATAGATGGATTAGAAAATTTTAATAATAATTCCATTTCTGGAACAGGTGGTTTATTAGAGTAAATCTTTATGGAAAATATTGATTTAATTGATGAAAATTTAAAGAAAATAAGATCAAACTTTGATCTTATAAGGAGGGGAGTTTGACTATAACTCTCTTAAAAAAAAATTAGAAGATTTAAAGCTTAAGAGTTCAGATCCCAATATTTGGGAAAATAATAATGCAAAAAATATTTTTCAAGAAATAAAATCTATTGAGAACAAATTCAGTGACTTTAACAAACTTAGTAAATTACTAAATGAAAACGAAGAAATTTATAAATTTATTCAAAAAAATAATGATAAATCATTATTAGATGATTTAAAAAATGAAGTTGAGCTGACTTTAAAATTATCTGAAAAAATTCGATATTTAAATTTATTAAATGATGAAGCTGATCACCTTAATGCATTTATAGAAATTCATGCTGGTTCTGGAGGAACTGAAAGTCAAGATTGGGCAGAGATTTTACAAAGAATGTATGTGAGATGGGCGGAAGATCAAGATAATTGCAAAGTAAGTTTACTACAAGAAATGCGTGGCGATGAAGCAGGAATAAAATCTTGTACACTTAAAATTGTAATGGAATACTCCTATGGATGGTTGAAAAAAGAAAGTGGTATTCATCGACTTGTAAGAATTTCACCATTTGATAGTAATAAGAGAAGGCATACAAGTTTTGCAAGTGTTTGGGTATATCCAGAAATAGATGATAAAATTGAAATAGAAATTAAAGAAAGTGATTTAAGAATAGATACATATAGAGCTTCTGGAGCAGGAGGGCAACACGTAAATAAAACTGACAGTGCTGTAAGAATTACACACTTGCCAACAAATATTGTCGTTCAATGTCAGAGTGATAGGTCACAGCATAAAAATAGATCAAATGCTATGAAAATGATCAAATCGAGAATTTATGAAGCAGAACTCCAAAAAAGAAAAGAAAATGAAAATATCAAAAATAAAGACAAGAAAGATATTGGGTGGGGCAATCAAATAAGATCATATGTGTTACATCCTTATAAATTAATAAAAGATTTGAGAAGTGGATATGAAACTTCTAATGTAAATGATGTTTTAGATGGAAAAATAAATAACTTTTTAGAAAATTCTCTTACTTTTTAATATTCTACAGTATTTTTAAAATCCCTATTTTCTTTTTACCTACTGATATTTTTATTTCTTTTGATGTTGAGTATTTTTTAAGGGAAAAGTTATTATTTTTATATAATTCATCATTTACTCTTATACCATTAGATTTAATTAATCTTTTAATTTCACTTCTGCTTTTAACAAGCTCTAGTTTTTCAATTGCATCTAAAATTGTAAAAATATCATCTTGTAAATTCAATTTTTTTTCTGAAATATTTGGTAATCTCGTATCAATTTTATTTGAGCTAAAAATGTTGTCAGCAATTTCAATAGCCTCATCTGCATCTTCTTTACCTCTCACGAGTTTTGTAACTTCATACGCCAATATTTTTTTTGCTTCATTTATTTCTTCATTTCTAAGAGTTGAAAGTTTTTCTATTTCTTTTAAGGGAAGTTTAGTGAACAAATATAAGAACTTTGAAACATCATTATCATTTACATTTCTCCAAAATTGATAAAAATCTAAGCTCGATATTTTATTTTTATTAAGCCATACTGCTCCATCAGCTGTTTTTCCCATTTTAGAGCCATCATTGTTAGTAATGAGAGGTGAAGTAATACCAAATGCGTCTTTTTTATTTATTTTTCTTATTAGATCAACTCCACTTAATATATTTCCCCATTGATCTGATCCTCCCATTTGTAAAAGACAATTATGATTCTTATTTAAATACATAAAATCATAAGCCTGCAAAAGCATATAGTTAAACTCTAAAATTGTTAATGGTTGCTCACGATCTAATCTACTTTTTACAGAATCAAAAGTAAGCATTCTATTTAATGTGAATCTAGAACCGAATTCTCTTAGGAAATCAATATAATTTAAATTTGAAAGCCAATCATAATTATTAATTATTAATGATTTTTTTTTTAGATTAATAAATCTACTAAAAGTACTTTCTATATTTTCTATATTTTTATCAATATCCTCTTTACTAAGTATTTTTCTTGTTTGATCTTTACCTGAAGGATCACCAATAAGTGTTGTTCCACCTCCAACTAAAGCAATTGATTGATGCCCATAGAAATCTAGCCAGTGGAGAAGCATTAATTGAATTAAACTTCCAACATGTAAACTATCACTTGTTATATCAAAACCAATGTATCCAGATATTTTATTCTTATCCATTATTTTATCTAGATTTTCAATATCGATATTTTGATAAATAAATCCTCTTTGCTTAATTTCATTTAGAAATTCTGATTTAAATCTCATGAGTAATTATTTTGTTTCAATTGTTTGGGTAATATACTCATTAATTGAGTTTTCAAATTCATCAGAATAATTTTCATAAAAATGATCTGCCCCTTTTATTGGTTTAAATTTTATATCTACTTTTTTTTGTTGTTGAAGTTTTTCAACTAATATTTTAGTTGAATCAAATGATGCAATATTATCTTTATCGCCATGAACAATTAAACCAGAAGATGGACAAGGTGCTAAAAAACTAAAATCTCTTAAGTTTGCTGGCGGTGAGATACTTACAAAACCATTTATTTCTGGCCTTCTCATTAAAAGCTGCATTGCAATCCAAGCACCAAATGAAAATCCTGCTACCCAGCAAGTTTTTGAATTAGTATTATATTGCTGAAGCCAATCCAAAATACAAGCTGCATCACTCAACTCACCTTCACCATCATCAAAAAAACCCTCACTTTTACCAACACCTCTAAAATTAAATCTTATTGTAGAAAAACCCGCTTTTATAAAAATTTTATACATCTTAAATATAATTTTGGTATGCATTGTTCCTCCCTTGGATGGATCAGGATGTAATAAAATTACTATAGGTGAGTCGTCTCTTTTATTATGAGAGTATTTTGCTTCGATTTTACCTTCAGGACCTGGAATAAGTAAATCTACCATTTGATAAAGCTAATATTGAAGTTATATGATTTTGTAAATATAGATGTTTTAAATATATGAATTCTCTTGGTTTTGATAAGTTAGAAAAAGAAACAAAAGTAGTAGTTGCGATGTCAGGAGGTGTTGATAGTTCAGTTACTGCTGTTATGCTAAAAAAACAAGGTTATGATGTAACTGGTATCACACTAAAATTATATAATAATTCTAACACATCTAAGAGTAAATCATGTTGTGCTGGTATTGATATTGATGATGCTAAAAATGTTGCTCTAAAAAATGATTTCGAACACATAGTTTTAGATTATCAAGATAAATTTTTTGATGGAGTAATTAGTAACTTTGTTGACTCTTATGCAAATGGTGAAACACCTTTACCCTGCGTTAAATGTAATGAAACAGTAAAATTTTCGGATTTACTAAATGAGGCAAAAAAAATTGGAGCTGATGCTCTTGCAACCGGTCACTATGCAATAAGAAAAGGATCTTTAAACAATGCAAGTTTACATAAGGCAAAAGATTTTTCAAAAGATCAAAGTTTTTTCCTTTTTTCAACATTACAAGAGCAATTAAATTATGTGAGATTCCCATTAGGCGTTTATAAAAAATCTGAAATTAGACAATTAGCTAAAGAATATAAACTAAGTGTTAGCGATAAGCCTGATAGCCAAGATATATGTTTTGTAACATCTGACTCTTATAGAGATCTTGTTAATAATTTAAATCCGAGTGTAAATAAAAAAGGTATAATTTATGATGTTGATAATAATATTCTTGGAACTCATGATGGTATTAGTAATTACACTATTGGTCAAAGAAAAGGTATTGGCATTAGTGGCTCAAAAGAACCTTTATACGTAATAGATATAAATAAAGATCAAAACTCAATTACTCTAGGTAGAAAAGAAAAATTGAAAAAAAAAGTCATTAACTTTAAGAATATCAATTGGTTGGGAGGCAATATTCTGCCTAAAGAACTTGATTGTTCAGCAAAAATAAGATCCACCCAAGAAGATTTACCAGGAATTCTTGATATAAATAGCGACCATGGAACTTTTACATTTGAAAAAGAATTAGATAATACTTCCCCTGGACAAGCTTGTGTTTTTTACAAAAATGACCAATTACTTGGGGGTGGTTGGATTACCGTCTAAATTTATAATCAGTTCTAAATTTGGTTAATTTTTGTTGAAATAACTAGATTTTTTAAATTAATGAATTAGATGATGTATTGTGAACTCAGAAACACTAAATACTTTAGATTCTTATAGTAAAAATAAATACAAATATGGCTTTGTAACTGAAATTGATGATGAAAAGCCAAAAAAAGGATTAAACGAAGATACAATTAAATTCATTTCACTAAAAAAGAAAGAGCCAGAGTGGATGCTGGACTGGAGACTAAAAGCATATTCAAAATGGAAAAAAATGTCAGAACCTAAATGGGCAAATCTTAGTTTTCCTGAAATTGATTATCAAGATATTTATTATTATTCAGCGCCAAAAGGTTTTGAGAAGAAACCCAAAGATCTAAGTGAAGTTGATCCTAAACTAATAGAGACATATAATAAATTAGGTATTCCTCTAGAGGAGCAAAAAGTTCTAGCTGGTGTTGCTGTAGATGTTGTATTCGATAGTGTTTCGGTTGCTACAACTTATAAAGGTGAACTAGAAAAGCTTGGAATAATTTTTTGCTCTATTGGAGAAGCTATTCAAAAACATCCAGATTTAATAAAAAAATATTTAGGTTCAGTTATACCGCCTGGCGATCATTCCTTTTCAGCATTAAACTCAGCTGTTTTTACTGATGGATCTTTTGTATACATACCAGAGGGCGTAAAATGCCCAATGGAACTATCTACTTATTTTAGAATTAACGCAGAAAATACCGGGCAATTTGAGAGGACACTAATTATTGCTGATAAAGGCAGTTATGTTAGCTATCTTGAAGGATGTACTGCTCCTAAAAGAGACGACAATCAATTGCATGCAGCCAATGTAGAGTTAATCGCTCTAGAAGATGCAGAAATAAAATATTCAACTGTTCAAAATTGGTATCCTGGAGATGAAGATGGAAAAGGTGGTATTTACAATTTTGTTACTAAAAGAGGTCTTTGTGCAGGTAAAAATAGCAAGATATCATGGACACAAGTAGAGACTGGATCTGCTATTACATGGAAATATCCTAGTTGCATTTTAAAAGGAGATAACTCAATTGGTGAATTTTACTCCGTTGCAATAACTAATAATTTTCAACAAGCTGATACAGGTACAAAAATGACTCACATAGGAAAAAATACTAAAAGTAAAATTATATCAAAAGGTATTTCCTTGGGTAAATCACAAAATACTTACAGAGGTGAAGTTTCTTTTTTAAGGAAAGCTGAAAAGGCAAGGAATTATACTCAATGTGATTCTTTATTAGTAGGTAACCAATGTGGAGCACACACAGTTCCTTACATAGACTCAAAAAATAATACAGCAGTTATTGAGCATGAAGCGTCGACCTCTAAAATTAATGAAGATCAACTTTATTACTGCAGACAAAGAGGTTTAAGTCATGAAGAAGCAGTTTCATTAATAGTTAATGGTTTCTGCAAACAAGTTTTGCAAGAACTTCCGATGGAATTTGCTGTTGAAGCACAAAAACTGGTATCCATATCTCTTGAGGGCAGTGTAGGTTAGTATGTTTTTAGAAATCAAAGATCTATCAGTAAAAATTGAAAATAAACATATTCTTAAAAGTCTTAACTTAAATATTAATAAAGGTGAAGTTCACGCAATTATGGGTCCAAATGGATCTGGTAAAAGTACTTTAGCAAACGTTCTTGCAGGAAAAGAGGATTACGAAATCATAAATGGAAAAATTAATTTTAAAGATAATGATTTATTTGATTTAAATATCGAAGAAAGAGCGCAAGAAGGAATGTTTTTGGCTTTTCAATATCCTGTTGAAATTCCTGGAGTAAATATCACTCCATTTTTACACTCTGCAATTAATTCAAAAAGAAAACGTATGAACGATGAAGAAATTGATAATTTATCATTTGCTAAGCTTTTAAAATCTAAAGCTAGTGATTTAGGCATAAACATTGATATGCTTAAACGATCAGTTAATACAGGCTTCTCTGGAGGTGAAAAAAAACGTTACGAAATTTTACAAATGAGTATTCTTAATCCAGATTTAGCTATTTTAGATGAAACAGACTCAGGCCTAGATATTGATGCTCTTAAAATCGTTACCGATGGTGTTAATAAACTTAAAACAAAAGATAATTCATTTTTAATCATCACTCATTATCAAAAACTTTTGGATTATATTAAACCAGATTATGTGCATGTTATGGTAAATGGGTCTATTGTCAAATCAGGAGGATCTGAAATTGCTAATGAAATAGAAAAAGATGGTTTTCAAAAATTTCAGTAATGAATATCCAAAATAATTATCTAAAAAATAAAAAAAATATTTTTTTTTCAGAAAACAAAGATATTCAAACCCATAGAGATAAATTAATAAATATTTTTGAAAATGATAGATTTGATAAAAAAAATAATGAAAGTCTTAAAAATATAAATTTAAAAAACTTTATTGATTTTAAGTATAAATATCTGATCCCTGAAGAAACATCAGTAATAAACAACAATCATGAAAATAGTTATTCAATAGTTTCTGTAAATGGACAGTGTTCGAGTTTTAAAGATGATAAAATTGAAATTACTAAAATTTTAGATGAAGACTACAATGATTTTTCTAAAAATGATACAATTGAAAATAATGATCATTTTGTAAATCTAAATTCATTATTTTTAAATAGTGGTTATAAGATTGTTATAAAAAAAAATAATAACATAAAAATTAAAATATCAAACATTATAACTGATGATGATTTAACCATTTTTCAAAAAAATAATTATATTTGTGAAGAGGGATCATCTCTAAATCTTATTGAAGAATATGAAAATAAAAATAATTCTACATCAAATATATTAAATGTAATTAAATTAGAAAAAAATTCTCTGCTAAATCATTTTCTAGTACAAGATAATTCTTCAAATCATAATTTAATAATAACAACTCATTCTTCATGTAAAAAAGATTCTACCTACACTCAAAAAGTATATAATTTTTCAGAGGGCTACGTAAGAAATTTTCATTATTCTGAGTTAATAGAAGCTAATTCAGAAGCGGATCTTCAAGGAATATTTTTTCTAAAAGATAACAACACATCTAACAACAAAACATTTGTTAAGCATTTAGCTGAAGATTGCAAAAGTAATCAAGTTTATAAAGGCATTTTGAATGATCGTTCTAAAGCAACATACTTTAGTAACACTCATGTTGATCAAGTGGCACAAAAAACAGAAGGATATCAACTTAGCAAAGGGATACTTTTATCTGATAATGCATCATATTTTTCTAAACCTGAATTAAAAATATATGCTGATGATGTAAAATGTAGTCATGGTTCTACTATTGGACCTATAGACGAAAATGCTATTTTTTATCTGCGATCTAGAGGTATGAGTAAAATTGCAGCAACTAAAATATTGATATCATCATTTATTAATGAAGAATTAAGTAGTATTGATAACGAACAAATGTCTGAAATAATACAAAAGAAACTAGTAAGATACTTAAGTAAAGTGAAATGAATATTTCAAATTTAAAATCAAGATTTCCCGTATTCAAAAAAAATCCTAATCTAGTTTTTTTAGATACTGCAGCTTCAGCATTAAAAGTTGATGAAATGATTGAAGCCACCAATAACTGTTACACAAATGAATATGCAAATATTCATAGAGGTAATTATGAATTAAGTTCAAAGTTAACAAAAAAATTTGAAGATGCTCGAAAAAAAGTTTCAGATTATTTAAATACATCTGAAAACAATATTATTTTTGTTAAAAGTGCTACTGAAGGTGTAAATTTAATTGCATCTTGTATGTCTAAAGAATTTTTAGAAGATGGTGATGAAATTATCTTAAGTTATCTTGAGCATCATGCTAATTTGATACCTTGGCATCTAATTGAAAAAAAGATAAAAATTATTCCTGTAGGGTTAAACGAAAATAGTGAGATTAATTATGATGAATTAAATGATAAAATTAATTCAAAAACTAAATTAATTACATTAACCCATATGTCAAATGTTACAGGATCAATAACAAATTTTGATACAGTAAAAGAAATTGCCAAAAAAAAGAATATACCGCTGCTATTGGATGGTTGTCAATTTGCTCCTCACAAAAAAGTTGATTTAAAAGATTTAGATCCTGATTTTTATGTTTTTTCTGCACATAAAATGTATGGACCTTCAGGTCTTGGTATACTGTATATGAAAGATAAGTGGATAGATGAATTTACTCCTTACCAAGGGGGAGGGCAAATGATTCATGATGTAGATATTGATAAAAGCACATATGCAAATGGGTACGAAAAATTTGAGGCAGGCACTCCTCCTATTGCACCAGTTATTGGATTTTCTTCTTCATTAAACTTTATGAATAAAGTTGATCCAAATGTTATTTATGATCATGAAATGAAACTTCATGATTACGCTTATGAAAAACTTTCAAAATTCAATAATATAAAAATTTATGGATCAAATAAAAACAAAGGTGCAATCATCTCTTTTAATATTGAAGGGGTGCATAATTCTGATTTAGGGGCGATGTTAGATAAAAAAAATATAGCAATAAGAACAGGACATCATTGCTGCCAACCACTTATGAAATATTTTAATGTTCCTGGAACTTCTAGAATTTCATTTGGAGTATATAATACAAAAGATGAAGTTGATTATTTAATAGACAGTATTAATGAAATAATAAAAATTTTATCATAACTAATGAAAGAAAAACAATTAGAAGATTTTTTACCAGATAAAAATTCAAGCTATATTAAAAAATTCAACAATTCAAATATCAACACTAAAATTAATCAAGAACAGGTCATAGAGTGTATTAGGACTGTCGTTGATCCTGAAATTCCAGTCAATTTATATGATTTAGGTTTAATATACGAAATTAAGATTAATGATAAAAACGATATTAAAATTAAAATGACTCTAACCAACCCAAACTGCCCTGTTGCAGGAACTATGCCCGAAAGTGTAGGAAAATCAGTTGAAAAATTATCAAACCTAAATTCTATACAAGTTTCTTTAGTTTGGGATCCAAAGTGGCATAAAGATTTAATGTCCGAAGAAGCAAAACTTGCTTTAGATATTTTATAATTTAATTTATAACAGTAATATGAATAATGTTTTATCTATAACATCTAAGGCAACTGAACAAATTAAAAAAATAATGTCCAACGCTCCTAATGGCATGGACTCTGTTGTGATTGGAGTAGATAAGTCTGGTTGTAGTGGATATGCATATAAATTAGATTTTGGTAAATCATCTGATTTTAAAAATTTTGAAATTATTCATCAAGATGGAGCAAAAGTATTAATTGATCCAAAAGCCACAATGTTTCTATTAGGTTCAGTAATGGATTATAGACAAGACAAACTAGCTTCTAGATTTGTTTTCGACAATCCAAATGAAAAAAGTACATGTGGATGTGGAGAGTCTTTTAGTATTTAATATCTAAACCTTGGCGGAGTAGCTCAGTTGGTCAGAGCGCACGGCTCATATTCGTGATGTCGGGGGTTCAAATCCCTCCTCCGCTACCAAAAATTAATTTTTATTAAAAACTTCTAAATTCTTATAATTTTTGAACTCCTCAATAATTTTAGGTTTCTTGTATTTATTATTTTTAACAACATTCATAAAATCTAAGAGTTCTATTTTAGATGATGCAGAATGAATACCTACTAATTTATAAAGTGATCCATTTGGTTCTAAAATTCTAAAATTTGTATGCTCTTTATAGAACTCGATTGATGGGATATTTAAGGATAGTGAGTCTAGAATTGTTGAACTCCAAAAACTTATAGTAAGTTTAGCATTTTTTGCTAAAATTCCTGAATGCAGGTAAGAAATTTCAATATTCTTCATTGAATTGTCTTTGATAATTTCAGTTATATAACTTAATTCTTCTCTAGGATGCACCTTAATAAATATTTTGTAATTAGGAAAAATTTGCCGAATACATTTATAAGAACTAATAAGTAAATATTTATAGTTTTCTTTATTCATATAAAATTTATGCTCTGCCGCTCTTGAATAAATCACAATATAATTATCTTTAATATCAAACTTTTTATAATTATTTATTAAATTAATCCAACTGGGAAAAAATTTTGGAAATCCAACAGTAGTTATATTATTATATCCTTTTTTTTCCCAACTTTCGAAATTTAAATTATGAAATGATAATACTTTTGCATTTAAATTAATTTTTATGTTTGATTTATTTTTCGGCACTTGGTTTAAAGAGTGACCATGATGATAGACGTAATTTTTTTTTCGTAAAAATTTAAATAATATAAAATCTAAACTGCTATTTTTCAATTCATTAGATGAACCATCATTCATAATTATATCAGTACTGATTATAGAAATATTATTTAGTAAAAAGAAAAAATCGTTTGAAAAAATTTTATATATTTTAAAAATTTTCCAAATAAAAATATCTAATAATTTTATTTTTGTTTTTTCTTTAAATTTATAATCAAACTTATTAAATAATTGATAGAACTTAATATCTAATTTTAGAATTTCACAAAAATCTACGTATGATTGCTCTTTTCGAAATTTTTTAAAAACAGATTTGTTAATAAAAATTATCTTAATAGTAAATTTTTTATTATTATTTAACTCTGCAAAAATTGGCAGCACAACATCTAGTTCACCCAAACTATTTGTTATAATAACATTAATTTTTCTCATAAATACATATTATGTATTAAATTTATTAAAAACTTAAAAATCCTTATATCGTTTGAAATGTCAATTTTTTCATAATTAATGTAAAAATAAAACTGATTTTTTCATTCAACAAATTAATAATAAAATAGAAAACTATTATATTCTATATATTTTTTCAATTTATAACTTTAAATGCTATAATCTAAAAATTGATAGATTTAATGAAATTTTACAATTAATTTTTTTATGTTAAAAGAGTGTAGTTCACAGAAAATATAACAGTAAATGAAAATTAATCTAAAAGATATTAAAATAAAATTTCTTCAAAAAAAACCATTTATTATTTTTGTAATTGAAGATTTTTTGACTGATTCTCAATACGAATATCTTAAAAAAAATTTTCCAAATCCTGATTTTTCAAATCTTAAATCTCAGAACAAAAGATACAGTCTATCAAGTAGAAATAAAGATATCACTAAAAAATTTTTTAATAAAAACAATTCTATGAATGATGTGGAAAATTATTTTAATTCAAATCAATTTAAATCTTTCGTAATCAATAGATTTAAATTTGAATATTTTAAAAGATTACTAAAAGATATTTTACTTTTTAATTTCTCTTTACGTAACTTAAGATATATTCCAAGGTTATTTGTTAAAGATATTATTCTTTTATTTAAAGGGTTAAAATTATTACGTAAAAAAAATCATAATTATTTAAAAACTTATATTGAATACTCATTTATAATGAATCAAGGTTGTCTAGGACCTCATACTGATTCAAGAGGAAAAATTCTATCGTTAATGTTATATTTTCCAGAATTTGAAAAAAATGATAAATTTTTCAAAAAAGAATTAAATACAGGAACTAGTTTCTACGATTGCAAAACATTAAATAAAGGAAATACAAGATTACTAAATGATGACGCGGCAATTTTTGAAAAAAAATATAAAGTTTCTAATCAATTAGAATTTAGAAAAAAAAATTTATATGGTTTTATGAGATGCGCCGTTTCATGGCACAATGTAAAGGAATTTGATTTATATGATGATTATATAAGAAGAAGTATAAATATAGATGTATTGGTAAAATAATGGTTGCAATAGCAATTATAGGAGCTCGTTCGGGATCTAAATCAATTAAAGATAAAAATATCTCTATTTTTAATGGAAGACCTCTTATTTATTGGATAATTAACGAAGCAAAAAAAGCAAAAAAAGTAAATGAGGTATATGTTTCAACTGACTCAGAAAAATATAGAAAATTGGCTATTAAATATGGAGCTAAAGCCCCTTTTCTAAGACCAAAAAATTTAAGCACAGACAATTCAAGAGAAATAGAATATTTAAAACATACGTTGAAATGGTTAGATAAAAAAAATAACTTTAGACCAAGTATAGTTGTTAGATTGCAAGCAACTTCACCTTTGCAAAAATCAATAGACATTGATAGGTGTATTACTGCATTGGAACTAGATAAAAACGCTTCATCTTCAATGGCAGTATCTGAGGCTTTACAACCTCCTCACAAAGCTCTTAAGCTTTCTAAAAATAAGAAATATCTTAAACCTTATTTTAAACAATCTTCTATTGAAGTAAAAAATAGGCAAAATTTACCTACTGCTTTTTATAGATCAAATATAATTGCTTCTCGATATAATTTGATTATGAGATATAATACACAAATTGGAAATAAATCTAGAATTGTTAAAATACCTCAAATAAGAAGCATTGATATAAATTCCAAATTTGATTTAGAAATTTGTGAATATATTGCAAAAGAATACAATTTATTTTAAAAACGTAAAAAAGATATTGTTTTGTTTGATATATTTAAAAATTTAAAAGAAAAATGCTTCATTATTGCAGAGATTGGATCTAATCACCAAGGTTCTGTTGAATTAGCCAAACAACTTATTAGTGAAGCAAAAAAAAATGGAGCAAGTGCTGTAAAATTTCAAAAAAGAGATAATGCAAATCTTTTTACAAAGGAACTATATGATCAAGTATATGATAATAAAAACAGCTTTGGTGAAACATATGGTAAACATAGAGAAGCATTAGAGTTTGGAGAAAAAGAGTTTCAAGAGATAAAAAAATATTGCCTAGAACAAAATATTATTTTTTTTTCCACTGCATTTGATAAAGAAAGTGTAAATTTTCTTGATTCTATAGGAGTTGAATTATTTAAAATAGCTTCTGCAGATTTAATAAATATTCCTTTGATTGATTATATCGCATCAAAAAATAAAACAATAGTTTTAAGCACAGGTGGGGGAACAATTGAAGATATAAAGCTTGCTGTAAATACTATATTAAATTATCATGAAAAACTTGTTATCTTGCATTGTACTGCTTCCTATCCAGTTGTTTATAAAGATATGAATTTAATGGTAATTAAAAAGCTGAAAGAAGAATTCCCAAACCATGTTATTGGCCTATCAGATCACGAAAATGGAATTCAT
This sequence comes from uncultured Alphaproteobacteria bacterium, assembly GCA_902519435.1. The sequence continues at coordinate 991 of CABYKC010000008.1, read as the reverse complement.
GCTGCTTCAATTGCTTATATGCTAGGGGCAAGAGTATTTGAAAAACATTTTACATTAAATAGATCATGGAAAGGCACTGACCATTCGTTTTCGTTAGAACCTGTAGGCTTAAATAAACTTACAAGAAATTTGGAGAGAATTCCATATTTGCTTGGCGATGGTATAAAAAGAAAAATGAAATCTGAAGAAGCTCCTTTAAAAAAAATGTCTAAATCAATAGTAGCAGCTAGTAATATTTTAAAAGGCGAAATGATAACTGATAAAATGATTGATTTTAAATCCCCCGGAGGTGGTTTAAGTCCTGCCAATTACAAAAGTATACTTGGAAAAAAAGCAATTAAAGATATAAAGAAAGATCAGCAGATTAACCATTTAGATTTGGCATAAGTTTATATGAAGGATAAAAAAGTAAAATTCCCTAAAACACGCAAAGTTGGTAAAAGAGATTGGGGGGAAGAAGATCTTCTTTGCCTTATTCCTAAAAAAATATCACTTAAACTACTACAATTAAAAAAAGGTAAAAAAGGCGGTTTACAATATCATCATAAAAAGAATGAATGCGGTTATATTTTATCTGGCAAACTTTTAGTAAGATATGATAATGGAAAAGGAAAGTTAATTGAAAAAATTTTAAAAAAAGGTGATACCTTCCATTTTCCACCTGGCGCTGTACATCAAGAGGAAGCTCTAACAAATTGTAAAATTATTGAGGCATCAACACCTTATTTTAATGATAGAGTACGAGTTGAAAAAAAATATAAAATTATAAATGAAGGCGGTTTGCCAAGCACTAAAATAAAAGAAGTTATCTTAAAGTAGTTGATTATAAAATTATTAAAAAATAAATTTTCAAGAGATAAGTCATTAGGAATATTATTTGCTAATACCTTAGCAAATATATTAATAAGTTTTTATTTATATTTTTATTATAGATTTTTTTCTAAGTTTAGAAATAAATTAAAAAATAACTTTTATAATTTTGTTTTAGACT
>CABYKC010000007.1 GCA_902519435.1 uncultured Alphaproteobacteria bacterium | reverse complement strand
TAAACTTTTCTTACTGACGAAATGAATTATTCTGCCTATTTTTTGGGAACTACAACCATATGTATTTGTACATCTTAGTATTGCTTCATCTTTTTCTTTTAAAACATTGCTATTACAGATAGGACAATTTCTAGGAGGTTTTATTTTAGTATTTAATTTACTATTCTTTTTAACTAATCTAGTAACATATGGAATAACATCTCCTGCTCTTTCAATTTCAACAAGATCTAAAACATTTATTTTTTTTTTATTTATTTCATCAAAATTATGTAAAGAAGCATTAGATATAATTACACCACCTAAATTAACAGGTTGCAATCTAGCTACAGGGGTAATTGCGCCTGTTCTCCCAACTTGGAAATCAACAGATTGAATTATGGTATTAGCTTTTTCAGCAGAAAATTTTATGGCAACTGCCCATCTTGGGTTTTTTCCTACATAACCTAATCTTTCCTGAAGTTTAAAACTATTTATTTTTACAACTAATCCATCAATATCATAGTCAATACCTGATCGTTTGTGATCTATTTGATTATAAAATTTAATAATTTCTTCAACTGATTTACATTTTTTTCTTATATTATTAGGAGTTATGTTCCAATTTTTTAGTTGATCATAATAATTCTCAATTTTATCAAATTTATAAGAACATTTACCAATACCATGCGGTATGAATTTTAGTGGTCTACTATGACTAATTGAAGTATCAAGTTGTCTTAGGCTACCAGCTGCAGCATTCCTTGGATTTGCAAATTTAGATTTATTTTCTAACTTAGAATTAAGTTTCTCAAAATCACTCTTATTTAAGAATACCTCTCCTCTAATTTCTATAAAATCTGGAAAGTCTTTTTTTAACTTTGATGGAATATTTTTTATATTTAAAATATTTTCAGTGACATCTTCTCCTGTAAATCCATCTCCTCTTGTACCAGCAGATACTAGATTTCCATTTTTATAGACAAGATTTAAAGATAATCCATCAATTTTCGGTTCACAAATATATTGAAAATCATCATCATTAACTAAATTTAAAAATTTAACTGAACGTTTTATAAACTCTTTTATATCATTATTATTAAATGCATTTGCAAGTGAGTACATTTGAGAATCGTGTTTTATTTTTTTAAAATTATCTTTTATTTTGCTACCATATTTTTTGTTAGGGCTATTCTTTAAAATTAAACTGGGAAATTTTTTTTCTAAATTATCATTTTCTTTAACTAAATCATCAAATTCTTTGTCAGTTATTTCAGGTCTATCTAATGTGTGATAATTATAATTATGTTTTTTGATTAAATCAGCAAGCTCTTTCAATCTGTTTAAAATTGTCGCTTCTTTATCCATCAAACAAATTTCTAATTTTTTTTAAAAATGTTTCTTCACCATCAATTTGCTCTACTAAGTTATAACTATATTTATACCATTTAGATTCAGGATAATTATATCCAAGCAATGCAGCTGTATTATAGCTATCTTCATACATACCCATTTCATAATAAGCCTCTACCATCCTGTGCAATGCTTCAGGAATAAATTTAGTCATTGAGAATTCATCAACAACTATTTTAAATCTATTTAATGCAGCAATATATTTTTTATTATCTAAATAAAATCTTCCTACCTCCATATGTTTCGCTGCTATATTCGATTTTACTAATATAATCTTTTGACGACTATCTTTTGCATATTTACTATTTGGAAATCTTTTTATTACCTGATCAAATGAACTTAATGCAAGTTCATTATAATATCCGTCTAATTCTTCATTCTGCAGTTGTTCATAATTACACATTGCTATCATATAATAAATATAATCCAAATCTTTGTGAGATGGATATTTATTTATTATCTTTCTGTAGTTTAAAATTGCATTATTATAATCCATTTGAATGTAATCAATAAATGCAATCATTATTTCTGATTGAATTGCTTCATTAGATAAAGGAAATAGTTTGCTTATTTCTTTGAATTGCTCCCTAGCTAATTCAAAGTTTTGTGTATCAAAATTTATTTTAGCTAATTTGTATAGGGTTTCAGGCTCACTTAATAAATTCTTATCTTTATCAATATTTGAATAGTTATTATTAGAACAACTGATACATAGACATAATAATATTAGACAGATAATTTTTTTTATCATAATTTATTTATATATTTAAATTTAAAAATTTGAATGAAATATATAACTAAATACAAATCTCCAAATTATAATTTAAGAAATAATTCAAAAATACAACTAATTATAATTCATTATACAGCTTTAAAAAATACATTAGATGCTATTTCATATTTATGTAATAAGGAAAAAAAAGTAAGCTCACATTATCTAATTTCTCAAAACGGAACTGTATATAACTTAGTAGAAGATAAATATAGAGCATGGCATGCTGGACAGGCATTCTGGCAGGAAAACACTGATATTAATTCAATTTCTATAGGTATAGAGCTTGATTATAATCCGAATGGAAAAAATAATAAATTCTCAATTAAAATGATATCTTCATTAAAAAAACTTATTCTTAAATTACAAAAAAATTATAAAATTAGTAAAAATGGTATTTTAGCACATTCAGATATTGCTCCTTTTAGAAAAATAGATCCTGGTAAAAATTTTCCATGGCAGTCATTTTCTTCTTCAAATTTAGTAATGAGTTTTAAAAATTTAAAAAAGAATGAAACAATAATTATGGAAAAATGGTTTAAAAGAAATAACCTGAAGTCAAAAAAACAGAAAACAATTCTGGCTTTATCATTGATTGGATACGATACACGTGAAGTATATAAAAATGATAAACTTTATAAAAAACTCGTTAGTGCTTATAGAATTAGATATTTGAAAAGAGAAATTAAAATCAAAAATAAATCTATATATTATCATTTAATTAAACACCTATTTAATTATATGTTGACTGAAAATTAAATAAATTTATTAGTAATTTAGATGGTGCGATGATCGCTTGAGTAATCAAGAGGAAAGTCCGGGCTCCACTGGAAAAAAAACCAGGTAACGCCTGGCAAGTGCAAGCTTAGGGAAAGTGCAGCAGAAAATATACCGCCTGTAAAGGTAAGGGTGAAAAGGTGAGGTAAGAGCTTACCGCTTTTTTGGTAACAAAAAAGGCTTTGCAAACCCTTTTTGGAGCAAGGTCAAATAGGAATGGCAATCAGTTCCAGCTGAGCTATTCGGGTAGACTGCTTGAAGCAAATGGTGACATTTGTTCTAGATTAATGATCATCAATTTTTTATTAAATTACAGAACCCGGCTTATGCACCATCTTTATCTTTATTGAGAACATACAAAGAACATTTATGATAATTACATATACCCATTGACGCCCATATATTCCCATGATAACCCATAATTAATGGATTTATTTGTATCTAAATATATTAATAAAATAGATAAAAAGGGAAGAGTTTCTCTACCCTCTAGCTTTAGAAACGCACTTCCTAAGACTAATAGAAATGAAATTATTTTATACAAATCTATAAAAACACCCTCTATTGAGGGTTGCGGTGTTGGGAGATTAAAAGAAATAGCAAAAAGAATTAATAATTTAGATTTTTTTTCTGAAGATTATGATGATTTTTCAACATCAATTTTTTCTGAAATAGTCACAACTAATGTTGATAAAGAAGGAAGGTTTTTAATACCTGAAGAATTAAAATTATATGCAGGAATAAAAACAGAGGCAGCTTTTTTTGGCCAAGGACATTTTTTTCAAATGTGGGAACCTAAACAAGGTTTAAAAAATACTGAAGATTCAAGAAGACGTCTTTTAAAAGAAAAAAAATCATTACGAATGATGTTAACACAACAAAAATAATATGGAAAATTTGCATAATTCAGTAATGATTAATGAAATAATATCATTTCTACCATTAAAAAAATCAATAAATGTAATAGATGCAACTTTTGGTGGCGGTGGCTATTCAAAAACTATTCTTGAAAAATTTAATGTAAATCAGTTTTTGGCAATAGATAGGGATCCAGTTTCAAAAATATTTGCAAAAGAATTAGAATCAAAATTTTCAAATTTTATTCTAATAAATGATAAATTTAGTAACATTGAAGAAATAGTAAATAATACAAAGTTTAAAGACAAAAAATTTGACATAATTCTTTTTGATATAGGTACAAGCTCAAATCAAATAGAAAATGCGCAAAGAGGTTTTTCATTCAATAAATCTGGACCACTTGACATGCGAATGGGTGCTTCAGATAAAAAAGCTTATGATATAATTAATAATTATGAAGAAAAAAATTTAGCTGACATAATTTATCAATATGGAGAAGAACGATACTCAAGAGTTATTGCAAAAGAAATAGTAAAAAACAGAAGAATAAAATTTATAAGTGACACTATAGAATTATCAAACATTATTAAAAAATGTTTACCAAAAAAGAATCAATTAAAAAATAAGATCCATCCAGCTACAAAAACATTTCAGGCAATTAGAATTTATGTAAATGATGAGTTAAATGAACTAAAGACGAGTCTAGAAAAAACTTTAAAAATTTTAAATAAAGATGGTTTGATTTTAGTAGTTTCTTTCCAAAGTCTAGAAGATAGAATTGTGAAAGATTTTTTTAACCACAATAGTGGTAAACGATGGCGTTCCTCCCGCCACTACCCGGAGTTACCTGATAAACTGGCAACTCAACTTAAAATAATCACCAAAAAACCAATATTGCCGTCAGCTTCTGAGATTTTAGAAAATCCCAGATCTAGATCAGCAAAACTTCGGGTAGCTCAGAAAATTTAATAATGAAATATACAAAATTAATTATATTCTTTTTAATTCTTAATTTAATACTGGTTTTTTCAATGATTTTTATTGCCAACAATACAAGAGAAATTGAAAAAAATAATGTTTATTTGAAAATGAAAATTTCTAAGATTTCAGAAAACTTAAAAATCAATAAAATTGAATTAGCTACTCATCAAAATAGCTCATATTTAAAAACACTATATGAATTGTATTTTTATGAATCTCAAAATAATAATGTTCCTCTTATAGTAAAATTGAAAGAGCTCTCAAATCAAGACAAAAATATTAAGCTTGTTAGTTCAAATAATTAATTAATGTTAAGTAAACTAAAATTATTTGATAGTGACTCTTTAAAATTGCTTCACAGAAGAGTATTTTTCTCAATTACAATTTTTATCTTTGTCTATTTTATTTCTATTTATAGAATCTCATCAATTATGCTCTTTCCTGATTTAGACGATGATACTACTAATTATGTAACAAAAGATATCAGGGGAAGTATTTATGATAGGAATGGAAATGTAATTGCTACCTCAATTCAAAGTATCTCATTATCAATTAATCCTAATAAGATAAAAAATAAAAAAGAACTTGCCAATAAATTGGGATTAATTCTTGATTTAGATATAAAAAAAATAGAGAAAAAATTATTATCTACAAGCAAATTTGTTTGGATAAAAAGAAATATATCTCCAATTGAACATCAAGAAATAATTAATCTAGGTGAAATAAACATCAAAGCTCATAAGGAATTTAAAAGAATATATCCTTATAAGAATACGTTGTCACATATTCTTGGATATGTAGATATTGATCAAATTGGACAGAGTGGAATTGAAAGGTATTTTGAAAATGATCTCTCAAAATCACAAGATATAATTATTAGTATTGATACTAATTTACAGCAGCTAGTTAGAGAAAATCTCCTTAAAACAATAAATAATTATAAAGCTGAATCCGGTTTAGCTATAGTTATGGATATTCCTAGCGGTCAAATCTTATCATCAGTTAGCTTACCTGATTATAATCCTGAGGATAAATCCTCGTATAATAACAATAATTTAATGAATAGAGTATTTCAATCTAATTATGAAATGGGATCAACTTTCAAACCAATCACTGCAACTATTGGATACGATTTGGATATTTTAGATCCTCAAATGACTTTTGATGTCACAAAAAAATTTTTAAAGATTAGTGATCATGATAAATATAAAGATAACGGTATTTATGATGTTGAAAAAATAATTGTTGAGTCATCAAATATTGGTACTGCTCAGATCGCTACTCTGATTGGAAAAAAAAATCAAAAAGAATTTTTTGAAAAAATAGGTTTCAATAAAAAAATAAATATAGAAAATAAAGAAAGTTCAGCTCCCTTAGGAAATAAAAATAATTGGGGTAAGTTAGAAACAGCAACTATAGGATTTGGGCATGGATTTGCAATTACGCCTCTTCATTTAGTCAAAGCTTATGCTTCATTAGCGAATAATGGGAATGAGGTTTTTCCTACACTTCAATTAAACAAACAATTTGAACAAAAACAAATTTTAAATAATAAAGAATCATCTAAATTCTTTATCAATTTATTAAATTCTGTTGTTCTCAAAACTGAATACACTGGTCCAAGAGTAAAAGTAGATGGTTATTCTGTAGGAGGTAAAACTGGAACATCAGAATTACTAAATCCAAATGGTGGATATTACAAGGATAGAAACTTAACATCCTTTATTGGAATATTCCCAATAAATAATCCACAATATGTAATTTACACTGCTATTGAATATCCAAAAAAGGAAACAGGCACTAATGAAAGAATGACTGGAGCAAGAGTAAATGCACCTTTGGTAAAAGAGATTATTATTAATATTATAAGCCTCTTTAATATTTCAAAAGATAAAAACGATGATCTTCTAAAAGTAGACACAAATTTTTTATATAGAAAATTAAATGCTACTGTCTAATTTATCAAAAGTTATAAGTGTAAAAAAAACCTATAACTTTAATAAAAATAAATATTTCTCTGCAATTACTTCAAATTCAAAATTTACTAATAACAAAACGTTGTTTATTTATGACAAAAACAAAAGTGTAAAAAAGATTTATTTAGATGAAGCACTTAAAAATAAAACTCCTGCTATAATTTCGAATAAATATATTAATAATTTAAAAATTCCTCAATTTGTTGTATCTAATATTAATTTTGAGACCTATTCATTATTAAATAAGCTTCATAATAATTTTCCCTTTAAAACGATAGCGGTTACAGGGACAAATGGAAAGACATCAGTTGTTTGGTATATTTCAAAAATTCTTAATTCACTAAGATATAATAACACAACAGTTGGTACTTTAGGTTATTTTAAAAACGGGAAAAAAATAAATGATATAAACTTAACAACTCCTGCATATGAGGAATTATTTAAATATGGATCTTCGAATAAAAGAGAAAAAAATATTTACATTTTTGAAGCTTCAAGTCATGCTTTAGAACAAAACAGGTTAAGAAACTATCCTATAAATATTGCAGCAATTACAAATATTTCGAAAGATCATCTTGATTACCATAAAACATTCTCAAATTATAAAAAATCAAAAATTAAACTTTTTACTAATCATTTAGAAAATAAAGGATTTGCTATAATTAATTCAAGATTAAAAAACTCATCAGAATTAAAAAAAAAATTGGAAAAAAAAAATGTCCAATTAAAATATTTTGGAAATAAAAGTTTAAAATTGTTAAAGATTAAAGATGTTGTATATTTGAATATCAACGATAAAAAATATAAATTAGAAAAGTTAAAAGTTAAAACAAATATAGAATTTGAGAATTTAGAATGCGCAATTACTTGTTGTTTAGCACTAAATATTAGTCAAAATAAAATTATAAAAGTACTATCAAAAGTTACCAATCCTGCAGGTCGTTTAGAAACAATTGAATATAAGAAAAAAAATTCAAAAATTATTATTGATTATGCACATACACCAGATGCATTAAAAAAAATATTAATTGCTTATAAAATCAAAAAAATAAAACCAGCAATTTTATTTGGTTGTGGCGGAAATAGAGATAAAAGTAAGCGAAAATCTATGGCATTAATTGCAAATAAATATGCAAGTAAAATTTATATAACAGATGATAATCCCAGAAATGAAAATCCATCAAAAATAAGGAAAAATATCTTAAAGTATTGTTCTAGAGCTATTGAAGTATCTGACAGAAGAAAAGCAATTAAAGTAGCTATTAAAGAATTAAAAATGAATGAAATTTTAATAGTAGCAGGTAAAGGGCACGAAAAATTTCAAGTTTTAAAAAATAAAACAATTAAGTTTGATGATTTTACAATTGTGAAACAATTATTAAATTAATGAGCGATTTAAATAAATTAGAGCAATATATAATATCTAAAAAAGATAAAATTCAAATATCAAGTAAAGATATTAAAGTTGGTGATATATTCCTTGCTTTAAAGGGTAAAAGATTTCATGGAAACAAATTCATGACTGAAGCAATAAATAAAGGTGCAAGATTCTGTATAACTGATAAGAAAAATTTTAAAGAAAATAAAAAAATTATACATGTAAATAATATTTATAAATATCTTTCAGAAATAGCAAAAAGAAAACGAGATTTATATAAAGGCAAAGTAATAGGTATTACTGGCAGTGCTGGTAAAACAACTTTAAAAGAAACTTTAGCATTTTTTTTAAAAAAAGATCATACTATTTCTTACTCAAAGAAGAGTTATAATAATCAGTTAGGTGTATTAATATCTTTACTAAATTTAAACTTAAAGTCTAACTTTGCAATTTTTGAAATTGGAACTAACAATTTTGGTGAGATAAAATTTCTAAGTAATATAGTTAGACCATCAGATATATTTATTACAAATATACAATCTACGCATCTTGAAAATTTTCAAACTAAAAATAATATTGCCAGAGAAAAAGCTGATATATTTATTTCAAAAAATAATAATAATAGACAAAACCTATATCTAAATGTTTCATCTAAATCTGAAAATATTTTAGTTGCAAAAGCAAAAAAAGAAAAAAATCTTAAAATAATTCGTATTGATAATTCTTCAAAAAAATATTTTATTAAAAAAATATCTCCTATTAAAAAATTTTATAAAGTAACTTTATCAATTAATAAAAAAGAAATTAACATTATTACTGATTTAGTTGTAATGCATAGATTAAATAACTTATTATTTTGTCTTGCATTTTATAATGAAAATTCTCTAAATATTAAATCAGTTGTTAATCGTTTCAAGTTTTTAAAACCAGTTGAAGGCAGGGGATTAGTTCATAAAATTTCTTTAAACAAGAAAAAAATAAATATTATTGATGAATCTTATAATGCTAATCCAGATACAATGATGCAAAGTATACAAAACTTAAAAAATATAAAAATAAATAATAATAAAAAAATAATAATACTTGGAACAATGAATGAATTAGGAAATAATTCTTACAAAATTCATTATAAATTACTAAAACAATTAGATGACACTATTTTTAAATTTGTAATTTTATGTGGCGAATTCTTTGAATTATCTATAAAAAAATTTTTTAATCCAAAAAATGAATTTATCTATTTTAAAAATACGAATAAAATCATGCAATTTTTAGAACAGAAAGTACATAATAATGACATTATTTTAATTAAATGTTCTAATTCAACAAAAATAAATAAGTTTGCAAAAACATTATTAAAGCAGGTATCGATTTGATTAAATATTTGGCCTTAGAATACCAATCTTTATTTAGTTTTCTAAATATTTTTAGTTATATAACGTTTAGGGCTGGCGCCTCTATTCTAACTGGATTATTTTTTTCTCTCATATTTGGAAATTATATTATTAACAAATTATCAAATGTTCAACCAAGTGGCCAACCAATAAGAGATGACGGTCCAGAGTCACATATAATTGCAAAAAAAGGTACCCCTACAATGGGAGGTTTGTTGATTATTCTAAGTGTTTTTGTTTCAACAATTATTTGGGCTGATTTACAAAATATTTTTATATGGATTTTACTTCTAACTATATTAATTTTTGGATCTATTGGATTTGCAGATGATTACAAAAAAATTAAATCAAGTACAAGTGATGGAATTTCATCAAAAATAAGAATTATATTTCAAATCATTTTTTCATTTTTTATAACATATTTAATTCTTATCAATTTAGATCCAAGTATAAGCAAATCTATGACATTTCCTTTCTTTAAAAATTTAATTATAGATTTTGGAATATTTTATTTTCTAATTTCTATATTTATAATTATTGGGTCGGCTAATGCAGTAAACCTAACTGATGGACTTGATGGTTTAGCAATCGTCCCTGTAATGATAGTTGCTATGTCTTTTGCTTTCATAGCTTATGTTTCAGGTAATATAGTTTTTTCTAATTATTTACTTATCCAATATATTCCTGGGACTGGTGAGTTGGCAGTTTTTTGTGGTTCATTAATTGGAGCTGCTTTAGGGTTTCTATGGTTTAACGCACCACCTGCTAAAGTTTTTATGGGTGATACTGGGTCTTTAGCATTAGGTGGATCTTTAGGCTCAATAGCAATAATATGCAAACATGAAATTCTTCTTGCAATAATAGGAGGTTTATTTGTTCTAGAAACTTTGTCTGTAGTAATCCAAGTATTCATTTTTAAAATGACAGGGAAAAGGGTTTTTTTAATGGCTCCACTACATCATCATTTTGAAAAAAAGGGATGGCCTGAGTCAACAATAGTTATTCGTTTTTGGATAATTACCATTGTATTGGCTTTGATAGGTCTTGCAACTTTAAGAATTAGATAATGTATTTAATTTATGGAATTCAAAAATCGGGACTTTCTATAGTAAATTATTTTGAAAATAAAAAAATAAAATTTAAGATGTGGGATGATAATCCAATAGTAAGAAAGGCTATAAAAAAAAATTACAATAAAGATTATTTTTTTAATATAAAAAAAGATAGTTTGAATGATTTTGAAAAAATTTTTGTTAGTCCTGGAATATCTTTAAGACAAAAAAAATTTAAAAGAAAAAATATATCTAAAAAAGTAAATAGAGATTTAAATTTATATATTTCAAATTTAACAAATCAAAAGATTGTAGCTATTACTGGCACAAATGGAAAATCAACAACAACCAAATTAATAGGAGACATTTTAAAAAAAAATAGTATTAAAACATTTGTAGGGGGCAATATTGGAGAATCATTATGCAATGCTTTTCTTCTTAAAAAAAAATATAAAGTTCATGTTATAGAATTAAGTTCCTTTCAACTAGAAACAGTTAAGTCACTTGATACTAGAATATCAGTAATAACAAATTTATCTGGCGATCATTTAGATAGATATAAAGGTATTAGCGATTATATTAATCAAAAAAAAAATATTATTTCTAAAAATGGAATTAATTTGTTATCCATTGATGATATTTATTCAAGAAAGATATTTAATCAAAAAAAAATTAAAAATAAAATTAGTTTTTCTTTAGTCGATAAGTCAGCAGATTGTTTCGCTAATAATGATTATATTCTAGATAATTACTTCAAAAAAAACAGAAAATTATTTATAAAAAAAATCTCAAAAGACTTAGAAGGTCATTTTAATATCCAAAATATTTTAATAGCGTATATATGTAGCAAAATATTTAAAATTCCAGAATCTAATTTTCTTAAGGTTATTAAAACATTTAAGGGTCTGCCATTTAGATCATCTACAATTTTTACAAATAATAAATTAAAAATAGTAAATAATAGTAAATCTACTAATTTAAATTCAACAATTAATTCAGTTATTAATTACAATAATATTTACCTAATCTTAGGTGGCATAGCTAAAGAAAAAAATTTTGAAATTCTTCAAAAATATAAAAATAAAATTAGGTGTGTATATACCTACGGAAAATCAGGAAATTTTATTCAAAAAAAATTAAAAAAAGAATTAATTGTAAAAAGATCTGCAAATTTAAAATCAGTTATCAAAAAAACCTTCAAGGATATTAAAAAAAATTCAAATCAATCAACTATATTATTTGCTCCTGCATGTGCCTCTTACGATCAATACAAAAATTTTGAAGAAAGAGGAATACATTTTAATAAATTAATCAAAAATTATATTAATTAAACATGGAATATTTAAAGAATTGGTGGAGTTCAATCGATAGAATTAACATTATACTAATATTATCATTAGGTTTTACGGGATTAATACTTTCATTTTCCATAGATGAAAATTTGTCCATAAATAGACACTCTATTTTTTTTCTTTTTTCAATTTTTTTACTTATTACGCTATCAGACTTAGATAATAAAAATATAAGAAGAATTTCATTATTTTTATTTATTTTTTTATTAATAATATTACTGCTAATACTTTTTTTGGATTACGAAGTTAAGGGTGCAAAGAGATGGTTCCAAATATTTAACTTTACACTACAACCTTCAGAGATAATTAAGCCTATTTTTGTCATATTGACAGCATGGTGTATAAGTAAATCTATTGAAGATAAAAAATTTTATTTACTTTTACTGTTTGTTTTTTTCCTTCTGCTTTTATCTTTAATACTTATGCAACCTGATTTGGGAATGACAGTTTTACTGTCAGCAACTTTTTTTTGCCAGTTATTCGTTGCTGGTTTATCAATTTTTTTAGTTATTGTTGCATTTCTATTTATATTAGGAATATCAATTTTTTCTTATTTTATTTTTGATCATGTTCAATCAAGAATTAATTCATTTCTTGGTGGGTTGGGTGGAACTGATACATACCAAATAGACTTAAGTATTCAAGCTTTCAAAAATGGTGGGCTACTTGGAAAGGGTCCTGGGCAAGGTATTTTGAAAGAAAAGATTCCTGATGCTAATACAGATTTTATTTTTGCTGTAGCTGGAGAAGAATTAGGATTTATCTTTTGTTTAATCATTATTTTTATAATTCTATCTATTATAATAAGAAGCTTATTAAAAGTTCTACAACTTGAAGATCCATATAAAATTATAGCAATTAGTGGTCTAATTTGCTCATTTGGATTACAGTGCTTAATTAATATCTTTAGCTCTGTAGGTCTTATACCAACAAAAGGTATGACACTGCCTTTTGTAAGCTATGGAGGTTCTTCCATGATATCAATAGCAATTTTATTTGGTTTCTTATTATCTCTTACAAACAAAAAAAATGAAGAATTATGAAAAAAAATTTTTTACTAATTACAGGAGGAACAGGAGGGCATGTTATACCAGCGCAAAATTTTGCTAATTATTTATCTATCAAAAATACAAATTGCACAATTATAACTGACAAAAGAGGCTACAAATACTTTGATAATTATAGTGGAAAAATTTATGTAATTAGTTCGTCAAATTTAAATGGGAATATAATATTAAAAATCTTTGGTATATTTCAAATTTTATTAGGATTAATTCAATCATTGATTATTATATTTTTATTAAAACCATCCCACACTATTTCTTTTGGAAGTTATGCTTCGTTTTCTCCAATGTTATCATGTATGGTATTCAAACTATTCTATAAAGTTAAGCTTTATATACACGAACAAAATTCAGTAATAGGTAGAACGAACAAATTTTTTCTGAATTTTACAAATAAATTATTTTTAAACTTTGATATTAAATCTAAAATCAATTCTAAGTTTAAAGATAAAATATTCGTAGTAGGGTCTCCGGAAAATAGTTTTAAAAAAAATTTTAACATAAGCAATAAAAATTCAGAGAGTAACTTTACTATTTTTATTTCTGGAGGAAGCCAGGGATCAGAATTTGTATCAAACTTTGCAACAAATCTAATCAAAATTATAGATAACGAAAAAATTATAAAAGCTAAATTTATATTTCAGTGTTCTAAAAATTTGATAAAAAAACAAGAAGAAAAATTAAAAAATATTAAATCACCAATTATTTTAAAAGATTTTTTTATAAATATAGATGAAATACTAGCTAATGCTAATTTAGCAATATGTAGAGCTGGAGCAGGCACAATTGTTGATTTAATTAACTTTAAACTTCCCTCAATATTAATTCCTTTACCTTCTGCAAAAGACAATCACCAATTTTTTAATGCTAAAATATTAGCTAAACATGACTTAGCGATAATTATTGATCAAAATAATGATGATTTAGATAGAGCAAAAAGACATATTTATGAAACATATAGTAATGCAAAAAAATTAGAATCTATGAATAAAAAATTTGATATGATTCAAGTTAAAAACTCTAATACTTTAATTTATAAATTAATAATAAATGAAAATTAACAGTAAAATACATTTTATAGGTATTTCCGGAATAGGAATGTCCGGTATTGCAGAATTGATGTTAGATAAAGGATATTCGATTCAAGGTAGTGATTTATCAGTAAACGACAACACAAAAAGATTAATGAAAAAAGGTATAAAATTTTTTTTAGGACATAATAAAAAAAATATTAAATTTGCCGATGCCGTCGTATATTCATCAGCTATAAAAAAAAATAATCCTGAAATAAAAGAGGCATATATTAAAAAAATCCCTGTCCTTACTCGAGCGGATATGCTTTCAGAATTAATGAAAAATAAAAAATCTATTGCCATAGCCGGATCTCATGGAAAAACTACTACTACTAGTTTAGTTGGAAACATTTTTAATGAAGCAGGTTTAGACCCTACTATTGTTAATGGTGGTATTATAAATTCTTTTTCTAACAATAATCGCTATGGAAAAGGGGAGTGGATGATTGTTGAAGCCGACGAAAGTGATGGTGCCTTTTTAAAACTCCCACACCAAATATCAATTATTACCAATTTAGATATTGAACACATGGATTTTTATAAATCAAAGAAAAATTTAATTAATGCTTTTGAAAAATTTATAAATTTACTTCCGTTTTTTGGAACCACAGTAATGTGTTATGATGATAAGAACCTTAAATTACTAATTAACAAAATAAAAACTAGGAATATTTTAACTTATTCAATAAAAAATAAAAATGCAGATGTACTAATCTTTGATATTATACAAAACAAACTTAAAACTTCCTTTAAATTAAAAATTAATAATAAAATTACTCATTCTTCTAATTATAAATTTACTATCAATACAATTGGCAATCACAATATTTTAAATGCAACTGCAAGTATTGTTGTAGCCAAACTAAATGGAATAAAAAATAAAGATATTAATAACGCATTGACTAATTATGTAGGTGTAAAAAGAAGATTCTCATTTTTAGGAAAAAAAAATATGGCCTATGTGTACGATGATTATGCACATCATCCAACAGAAATTGCAGCTACATTAAGCGCAGCTAAAAGTCTAAAAAATAAAGTAATAGTTGTTTTTCAACCACACAGATACACTAGAACTAAAATACTAATTAGAGAATTTATAAATGTTTTATCTAAAGTTGATTATTTATTTTTATTAGAAACCTATTCAGCTGGAGAGAAGATTATCAAGGGCGCAACTTCAAAAGATATATTTTCTAAAATATTAAAAAAAAATAAAAATACTACCTATTTAAAGAATATAGGTGATTTAAATAAATTAATGAAACCTCATACAATGAACCAAAATACTATTGTTTTTATGGGCGCGGGTTCAATATCAAGTATTGCAAAAAAATATTTGAATAACTAATGTCGAAAAAAATTCTAGAATTAGCTGATAAACTTAAAAGTAAAATTTACTTAGATTATAATGTTGGTAAGCATACTTGGTTCAGAACAGGAGGTAATTCAAAAATATTTGCTATAGTTGAAGATAATTTAGAGCTAGAAATTATATTAAATGAAATAAATAATGAAAATTTTTACATAATAGGTTCAGGTTCAAATCTTTTAATTAGAGATAATGGTTATAATGGAACTCTTATAAAATTGGGCAAAGGTTTTAATACTATTAATATTAATGATAACAAACTTGAAGTTGGCGCGAGTATTTTAGATATTAATTTATCAAATTATGCATTAAGACAAAATATAGAAGGTTTTGAATTTTATAGTGGTATTCCAGGATCAATAGGTGGAGCAGTTAAAATGAATGCTGGTTGCTATGGTTCGGAAACTGTAGATGTTATAAATAGTATAGAAATTTGTGATAATTTTGGTCAAAGAAAAACAATTACAAAGGATCAACTAAATCTAAAATATAGATCTTCAAAAATAAATAACACAGATATTGTTACAAAAGCTATATTTAATTTTAATTATGGAGATCAAAATTTAATAAAAGACAAAATTAATAAAATAAAGAATAAACGTTTAGAGTCTCAGCCAATTAAAAATAAAACTTCTGGTAGTACCTTCAAAAATCCTAAAAATTTTCATGCAGCAAAACTAATTGAGGAAGCAGGATGTAAAGGTACCAATTATGGAGATGCATTTGTGAGTGATAAACATGCAAATTTTTTAATAAATAGGGGAAGTGCTTCAGCAACAGATATTGAAAATCTAGGTAAAAGAATTGTTGAAAAAGTATATGCCAAATTCAATGTAAAATTGGAGTGGGAGGTAAAAATAATAGGTGAGAAATAAAAAAATTTTAATTTTAGAAGGTGGTTATAATGAAGAGCATGATGTATCTTTGGTAACTTCTAGAGAAATTCAAAAAATTCTTAATCAAAATAAATTGAAGTTTAAGACATTAAGAGTTAATCCTAAAAACTTTCATAAAAAAATAATTAATTATAAAAATTTTGTTTGTATTAATGCTTTACATGGACCTTTTGGTGAAGATGGACAAATTCAAAAGATTTTAAAAAATAATAAAATTCCTTTTTCTCATTCAAATATAAGATCATCTAATCTATGTTTTAATAAATCTGCATCTAAGAAAGAAATTATTAAAAATAAATTAATGTCTCCAAAATATTTTCTCTTGAATATAAAAGACCTAAATGAGAAGAAATTAATTACTATCAAACGTAAGTTAAAAAAATTTGTTATTAAACCCAATAGAAGTGGTTCAAGTTTTGGTATAAAAATAATTAAAAATCAAAAAGAATTTGATAATCTAATTTCTAATTTAGAAGATTTTAAAAGGAAACTTAATAATCATAAAGAAATTTTAATAGAAGAGTATATATCTGGAAGGGAACTTACAGTTTCAACTATTAAATTTGATAAAAAAATTCATGCACTTGCTATTACAGAGATAAAATCAAAAAATAATTTCTTTGATTATAAAGCAAAATATTCAAAAGGTTACGCTAAACATATTTTGCCAGCTAAGTTAAATAAAATAAATTATGCTAAATGTCTTAAATTTGCTACTAAAGCTCATAAACTCTTAGGTTGTAATTCACTTGCAAGAACTGACTTTATTTTTGATACAAAAAAAAATAAAATTTTCTTTTTAGAAACAAATACTCAACCTGGACTTACTCCTATATCTCTATTACCTGAACAAGCTAACTATAGTGGTTTAACTTTTTCAGAAATAATTTTTATTTTGATAAAAAATTTAAATTATTAGTATGAACAATATTAACAGAAGAAGATATGTTTTGAGTTTCAGATCATTTACTTACTTTTGTATTTTCTTATTTTTAATTATTTTTTCTTTTTTAATATATTTTTACAAAAATAATTTAATTGAGACTTCTAAAAATATAATTCAGAATTTTTCTGAAAACTTTCAATATCAATTTACAAAATTTGATATTTCAGGTTTGGAAAAAATTGAATTTAAATTTGTAGAGGATAAACTGCAAAATTATATAGGATCTTCAATTTTTTTATTACCATTAGATCAAATTAATAATTCAATCAAAGATAATAATTGGGTCAAAGAAATATATTTAAATACAAATTACAAAGATACTCTGTTTATTAAAATTGAAGAATATAAACCAAAAGGAATTTATTTTTTTAATGAGAAATACTTTGTTTTTGATGAAAATGGAAAAATTATAGATCAAATTTATATTTCAGATATCACTAATCAGTCATTATTAATTTTTAAGGGCAATTCTTCAAACTTAAAAGCTAATTCAATAATTAATACCTTAAAAAATAATGATTTTAAAAAAAAATATAAAATCGAGAATTTAGAATTTGTCAATAAAAGAAGATGGGATATAAATTTATATGGTGATGTAAAATTATTACTTTCAGAAGAAGACCCAAATAAATCCATACAGAATTTTATTAAGATACAAAATAAACTTAGCGAAACAGATATTAATAATATAAAAATATATGATTTAAGAAATTTAAAAAAAACAATCTTAATTAATTCAAATGATTAAAGCTGGTCTAGATATTGGGAATTCAAAAATATCATGTGTAATTGCTGATTATAAGAATACCGAAAATATTAATATCCTATCCATTGCGAGTGTTCCTAATAATAATATTAAAAAAAATATAGTTTTGAATTTTGAAAATTTACATGATCAAATTAAATCTTTAGTTATAGATGCAGAAAAACAATCTCAAACTAAATTAAACTCTATTAATCTTAATCTATCTTTATTGAATTCTAATTCTCATTATTATAACTCAGCAATAGAATTAAAAAATGAGAAAATTTCAGAATTACATCTTAAAAAAATTATTAATCAATCAGAATATTTTAATAATCATTTTGAAAAATTTGAAATATTTAATAATATAACCTCATACGATATCGATAATAACCTGTATTTTAATGCTCCAATAGGAAATTACTCAGATAATATAAAAATTAACTTTTATAAAATTAATATACAAAAAAAATACTCAGATAATATTTCCAGTGTTATCAAAAAATTGAAACTTAATATCGATAATTATATTCCTTCTCCATTATCTTCCTCTTTAGCATCAATGACAAAAGATGAAAAAGAACTTGGAACTATTTGTATTGATTTAGGTCATTCAACATCTTCAATAGCAGTTTTTGAAAATAATAAATTTGTATATGGAGACGCAATAGGTGTTGGCAGTAATAATGTTACATTAGATATTGCTCGAGGTTTATCAACTAATATCTCCAGTGCTGAAAGATTAAAAACTTTATACGGTTCTCTGGTTTCATCCCCTAGCGATGATCATGAAATAATAGAGATTCCAATTATTTCAGGTGATAAAAATACATTTAAACAAATAACAAGATCAAGCTTAAATGCTATTATTAGACCGCGTATTGAAGAAACTTTAGAGATGATATGGCAAAAAATTAAAGACAATAATTTAAACAATAAAAAATTAAATAATGTAGTTCTTACCGGCGGTGGAGCAATGATGGATAATATTGAAAAATATGTAGAAACAATCTTTGCAAGTGGTGTGAGAGTATCAAGTCCTTTAGAACAATTAAATTTGGATAATAATTTTAAAAAACCCAATTTTTGCGACATTATTGGGTCTATATTGTATGATAATGATTTATTTAAAATTGATTTTTTAGCAAATCAATCAAAAACTTCAAAAAAACGAGGAATATCAAGCTTTTTTTCTTGGCTTGATCAGTATATTTAGATAATACTATATATAGTAAATTATATTGACGATTTCGAACATAAATCGTTAAAAAGTATTTAAAACGGCGGAGATTACAATGACTATCAATATTTCAATACAAGATGTAGCGCAAAATTTACATCCTAAAATAACAGTTTTGGGAGTAGGTGGATCTGGCGGAAATGCAGTTAACAACATGATTAATGCTAATCTAGAAGGTGTAGATTTTTTAATAGCTAATACAGATGCTCAAGCTTTACAAATTTCAAGTTGTCCAAATAAAATTCAATTAGGATTAAACAGCACCAAAGGTTTAGGTGCGGGAATGAGACCTGATATTGGAAGACAGGCAGCTGAAGAAGCAATTCAAGATCTAAGTGAAAAGTTTGAAGGTAGTCATATGCTTTTTATAGCGGCTGGAATGGGTGGTGGTACTGGCACAGGAGCTGCACCAGTAATTGCTAAATTAGCAAGAGAAAAAGGAATACTAACTGTAGGTGTAGTAACTAAACCTTTTCATTTTGAAGGCTCTCAAAGGATGAAGCTAGCTGAAAAAGGAATTGAAGAATTGCAACAGTATGTTGACACATTACTAACAATACCAAATCAAAATTTATTTAGAATTGCTAATGAAAAAACTACTTTTTCTGATGCTTTTAAGATGGCAGACGATGTTTTATATGCAGGTGTTAGAGGTGTAACTGATCTTATGGTTCAGCCTGGAATGATAAATTTAGATTTCTCAGATATCAAAACTGTTATGTCAGAAATGGGTAAAGCTATGATGGGTACTGGTGAAGCGCAAGGCGAAGGTAGGGCAATTGCAGCTGCTGAAGCAGCTATTGCAAATCCATTAATTGATGACGTATCTTTAAAAGGTGCAAAAGGTCTAATAATTAATATTACTGGTGGTAAAGATATTACATTGTATGAAGTTGATGAGGCTGCAAATAGAATCAAACAAGAAATTGATGAAGATGCAAATATTATTTACGGAACTACTTGCGACGATAGACTTGAAGGTATTGTAAGAGTCAGCATTGTAGCTACAGGCATTGACGCAAACAATAATATATCAGCTAAACCAATAGAAAGTTTTGCACCAATAAATATAAATAATGATATATATAAACAAGATATAGAAAAATCTGAGTTATTGTCTGAAAGTATCATATTACAGGAAAATGCTTCGCAAGACGAGAGTATTCTAGATGAAGAGATTAATGAGATAGCAAATGAAAGAATGCTTAATAATCAAAATTCTAATAATATTAATGTAGATGAGCAAACAAATATTAACAAAATAGAGATTTCAAGCTTAGAAGAAAATATTGATAATAAAGCATTTGTTCAAAACGAAGCTACAGAAACTTTAGATCAAGTTCAAACTGACAATATCTCTGAGGAAGTATCAAGCTTATCTTTGGATATAGATAAATCAAATGAAGCAAGTGTAAGAAGGTTAAGTTTATTTGATACACTTTCTACTGAAAATAAATCTCAAGATATAGCTTCAGAAAATGATATTCTAACAAAGAATGAACCTGATTTTGCCTCTTCAGAGGAAAAGATTGAAGAAAATGAGTCTGAGGATAACAATTCAGAAGATGATAATTTAAGTATCCTTGAAAAAGAGGAATTCAGTGCTGAAGAGGGTGAATCTTCTGAAATAGATGATGAGTTCAATCAGGAAACTGAGGAAGAGCTTTTAGATATACCAACTTTCCTTAGAAGGCAGGCTAATTAGTAAATTAACTGTTTACTGCAATATTTTGAAATATTAGGTTAGTTGTTAAGAACGTTAAAAATATGTAATAAAAAAGTGCTGATTTCAGCACTTTTTATTAAAAATGATAGATATATCAAACAATTTTAACAGCCAACAAACAATTGCTGAACCCGTATCTATAAATGGAATAGGATTACATTCGGGCCTCAATGTAACTATGAAACTTTTTCCTGCTGAAGCTGATTATGGAATAAAGTTTGTCCGAAAAGATCTTAATAAAAATAACATCATTGAAGCTGTATGGTCCAATGTTACTAATACCAAATTAAGCACAACAATAAGTAATCAAAATGGTGCAAGTGTCTCAACAATTGAGCATTTAATGAGCGCATTGTCTGGACTGCATATAGACAATATTAAAATTGAAATTAATGGGCCAGAAGTACCTATAATGGATGGAAGTTCTATAAAATTTGTTGATCTTATAGATAAAACTTCAATTCAAAGTTTGAGAAAGAAAAGAAAAATTTTAAAAGTTAAAAAAAATATAAAAGTAGAAAATGATGACTCATCTGTAGAATTAAAACCAAATAATCAGTTTTCAATTGATTTTGAAATCGATTTTCCAAGTAAATTAGTTAGCAAACAAAGCTGTCAATTACAATTAGTAAATGGAAACTATAAAACTGATATTGCATCTGCACGTACGTTTGGATTTGAAAGAGATGTTGATATGTTAAGATCAAATGGTTTAGCACTTGGTGGCTCTTTAGATAATGCTGTGGTTGTTGGTGAAAGTAAAATACTTAACTCAGATGGTTTGCGTTTTAAGGATGAGTTTGTGAGACACAAAATTTTAGATTCTATCGGAGATTTGTATTTAGCTGGATCTCCAATTCAAGGCTATTTTTTTGGTAATAAATCAGGCCATCATTTGAATAACTCATTATTAAGATCTTTATTTGCTGACAAAAATAATTACGAATACATTTAGTTAAATCATTTTTTTTGGATCAACTATTTTATCAAAATCTTCTTCCGAAATTAATTTCAATTTTAAAGCAGCTTCCTTAAGCGTCAAATTCTCAATAAAGGCTTTTTTCGCAATTTTTGCAGAATTATCATATCCAATACTTTTGTTTAAAGCAGTAACAAGCATTAAAGAATTATTTAAATGATTATTAATAATTTTTTTGTTTGCCTTTAATCCTTTTAAACAATTATTATTAAAACTTTTTATACTATCACTAAGAAGGTTTACGGACTGAATAATATTAAAACTTATTACAGGTTTATAAGCATTCAATTGAAAGTGACCGTTGGATCCTGCAAGATCGACAGTTGTGCTATTTCCAATTACTTGCACGCATACCATGCTTAATGCTTCAATTTGTGTTGGGTTTACTTTACCAGGCATAATTGATGATCCGGGTTCATTTGTCGGTAAAACTAACTCTCCTAAACCAGATCTTGGTCCAGAGGACAAAAACCGAATGTCATTAATAATTTTTAATAATGATATTGATAAAGTTTTTAAGGAATTTGAAAAATTTAATAGTGAATCATGAGATGATAACGCCTCAAATTTATTCTGTGAAGGTTTGTATTTATCCTTAGTAAGTTTATTTAAATATTTACAGAATATTTTATCAAAATTATTTGGTGCGTTAATTCCAGACCCTACAGCAGTTCCACCTTGGGCAAGATATTTCAATTCAGATCTTGAAATTTCAATTCTTTTTAAACAATTATATAATTGAGTATGAAACGATGAAAATTCATCTCCTAAAGTTATTGGTGTTGCATCTTGAGTATGTGTTCTGCCTATTTTAATTATTTTTTTAAAAACTTTTCTCTTTTTATCAAATTCTTTTATTAAATCTTTAAGATTTGGAATTAAATTTTTAATTGATAATTCATTAATTGCTAAATGCATTATTGTTGGAAATGTATCATTTGATGACTGAGATAAATTTACATGATCATTTGGATGTATAGGTTTTTTACTTCCGATCTTTCCTTTTAATTTTTTAATAATATAGTTACTAATTACTTCATTTGCATTCATATTGGTTTGTGTACCAGATCCTGTTTGCCATACTACTAATGGAAATTCATCAATAAGCTTTAAATTAATTATATCATTACAAGCTTTTGATATTAAAGATCCTAATTTTCTATTTAAAACACCAAGCTCAACATTTGCCTCTGCCGCAGCTTTTTTTTGTTGACCTAAAGCAACAATTAGCTCGACAGGTATTTTTTCACTACCAATTTTAAAATTTTCTAAAGATCTTTGAGTTTGAGCTCCCCAAAGTTTATTTTTATCTATTTTTTTTGAACCTATGCTATCAAATTCTATTCTTTTTTTATTAGTCATTATTTATTAACAAACTTACTATAACATATTATATGTAACTTATGAACAAACTTGTTTTACTTCGACATGGACAAAGTCAGTGGAATTTAGAAAATAGGTTTACTGGCTGGAAAGATGTCCCATTGACTGAAAAAGGTATTAATGAAGCAAATAATGCAGGCCTTTTGTTAAAAAAAAATGATATTAAAATTGATAAAATTTTTAGCAGTGTTTTACAAAGAGCAAATAAAACAGCAGAAATTGCAATTATGGCATCGGAATTAGAAAACTTGCATAAAAATGGAATTCTTATTTATGAAAAAGATCAAAGACTAAATGAGAGAGATTATGGAGATTTAGTAGGTTTAAATAAATCCGAAACCGCTGATAAATTTGGAAAAGAACAAGTACATATCTGGAGAAGATCATATGATATACCACCACCTAATGGTGAAAGTCTTAAAGACGTAGTTGATAGAGTTTCTCCATATTTCACTGAAACAATACAACCATATATTTTAAATAAAAAAAATGTCTTAATTGCAGCTCATGGTAATTCCTTAAGAGCAATTATGATTAAGGTTGGCATGTACAAACCTGAAGAAATATCTTCAATAGAACTTCCAACTGGAAGCCCATTGTGTTTAAATTATGATAACGGTCAACTTAAAAAACATTATTATTTAGATTAATTTTTCTTATAATTAGAAAAATTTATTACATTATTTTTTTTTGTTTTTTTAATTCCTGAACTTTTCTTAAGTTCATTTAGAGTATTATTTTTTTGTAAAATCAAACCAAAATTTGCTGAAGGATCTGCAAAAGATACAATAGAATGATAATCAATTTTTAAATTTGTTTTTATATTATTAAATGAAAGAACAATAGAAAAATTATGTTCATTTATTTTAAGATCATAATATTCATATTGAACTACTATAGTCATTTCTTCAGGATATTTTTTCTTTAGCCAATTAGGAATTTCAACGTTTTTATGATTAGTAAAAAATGTAATATAGAGATGATTATTATTTGATAATCCATTATCTCTAATAGTAATTAGGATGTCTTTAAGTACATTTAACATATTTTTATTTAATATTTTTTGATATTGAATCATTTATGTATTATCTTTATTTATTTTAAATTATTCTATTAAATTTTATGAGTCTAGAAAAAAATAATTCAGAATATAGTAAAGTTGCAAAATTATTTCATTGGGGGTTTGTTATATTATTTGTTTATGGTGTGGCTAAGCAAGTTGAAGATATAAATCAGCTTGAAGATAATACTTTTTTTAGATTTGAAATTATTTTTGCACTAATTTTCTTATTTCTACTTATAATACGTTTTATTTATATGAAAACAACTCAACATACATCAATACCAAAAGATACTCCTAAAGTACAAAAAATATCTGCCAAAATTGTTCATAATGGAATGTATGCTTTGTTAGCAGGTACTGCCGTATCAGGTTTATTTATAGGACTTTTGTTTTGGATAAAAGTTAAAGATGGGATTTTAATTGAAACAATTATTTTTATACACGAACTAAATATTAATTTGCTATATTGGTTTATAGGTATTCATATTTTTGCTGCAACATATCATCGTTTGAAAAGAGATAAAGTTTGGAGTTCTATGGTGCCTTTTTTAAAAGAAAAGTAAATATTAAAACTTAAAATTTATAAACTAATTTTTTTTAAGTATAACATATCCTCTATCTTTATTGTTATCTAAAAAATGTAAATTATAACTTTTTTTACTTTTTATCTCTTTAACAAGTTTTACAATTCCGTCAAACTTTGTTGGAGTGTAGTCATCTAATACTATGATATCACCTTTTTTATTTCTTTTATCAACAAATTCAAACTCTAATTTCACATCTTCATATTCATGTGAGCCATCAAGAAAAGCAAAATCAATTTTATCCACTTCTATTGTTTTAATTATAGTACTTGAAATTCCATTAATAAAATTAATTTTTTCTAAATAATCTGAATATTTACATAATAAAATTCTTCGAGAAACTTTTCCATTTTTTACATCCGAAATACAGTTCCAATATATTTTTATATCATGAGGGATTAAATCTAAAGTATCTATACAATATTCTTTATCTAATTTATTTAGAACATAAGACATAATTATTGAAGAAAAACCTCTTGAAGTTCCCGTCTCAAAAATATTTATTTTAATATCTTTATTATAAGCAAAATCTCTTAAAGCCTTCATTAAAATAAATCCGTGCATCCAATTTATTTTTGATTTTTTTTTTACAACTTGCGTAATTAATGCCAAGTCATTTACAAATTTTATATCAAAAGTAGAAAAATTTTTTAATATAAATTTATCATTTTTTATTTTCTCAATATATTCTTGATGTAAATTTAGATATTCATTTTCAGAAGCTAAAGGTTTGTATGTTAAAAAATTTCCTGTTAAATTGCCATATATTTGTTTCAATCTTACAACATTTTTAACTCCAATTATTTTTTTTATAAATTTTTTCATAAAATAAATAATTTAGATTAAAAAATAATTATTTTTTCAACTTTTTCCATTCAGCCATACCACCAGTTATATTCTTAACATTCTTAATACCCATATCTTGCATTGTTTTAGTTGATAAAGTTCCTTGTCCACCTACGCCACAAAATACAACATATTCTTTATCTGGGTTTTCTTTGAAAAATTTATTTTCTAGCGGACTGCCTTCGGAAAGATAAAATTCAAGAAAAGCTCTATCTAAATGCATAGCATTTCCTATAGTTCCTTTAGAGAAACTTTCTTTATCCCTTACATCTATAAATTGAACATTTGGATCATTTATTTTTTCCTTTGCCTCTGATGCAGAAATATTTTCAATTTCATCTTTTACACTCATCAAATCCTCAAATTTTTTCATAATCATTTACCTCATAAATATCGGGTGTTCTGTTAATAGGTGAGTGTCATAAACTTATTAGTCATCTGTTTAACAGGTTACCCAAAATTTTAAGCTTTACCTTTGTAATTAGCTCATATTTTATTAAAAATTTATATCACACAACTATAAAAATTTCTATCCAAGCCCAATAATACAATACTATTTTTCATGTAATTTCTTATAATTTAGGAGTTTAGTCTTTATACTTTAAGAAATTTTCCTTTAAAATGAATTATAAAAATATTTAAAACAGAATTTATAGTGTCTTGTTAGCTATGAAATTATTTTTCAAAATAGTATCTATTTCATACTTATTAATTATTTCTATAGCTTTATTAGTACCATTAGATTTTTTTTATTCATCAACGAATATTTTAAAAGAAGAGAACATACCAAGTAACAAAGTTTCATATATTTATCATTCAATATTATTTTTTATTTTATTCTTTTTATTTAATTTTACTTTTGAAAATAAATTTAAAATTTTGTTTTATTGTTTGATTTATTCAGTTCTTATAGAAATACTTCAATATTTTACATTTAGAGGTTTTGAAATTTTAGATATTTTTTTTAATATTCTAGGTTTATTAGTATCATTTATATTTATCACATATTCAAATATTAATAATAAATAATACATATAGCATTATATCATAATATCATTTTCAAAATCTTAATAGACAAATAAGATTTAAATATTATTATTCTTAAAAAATTTTATTATGAAGTTATTAATAAAGATATGTTTTAAAATATTTGGAAAAAGATCTTATTATATTCCTTTTATAAATAATATAATTTATTCAAATTCCAAATTAAAGTCAGATATTTTAAATAATGAGAAAATTCTAAAAAAATTTGATATCAATATTAAAGATTTAAAAAAAAAATTATCAAAATTTAATATAGATTATTTTGCTCATGATATATCTTGGCATTATTTTATTTTTTGTGGATTTTCGTTAAAAAAAAATAATTTAAATATTTTAGAAATTGGAACTTCAGAAGGTAATTTCACAAATTTTTTATCAAAAATTTTTATTTCTTCAAAAATAACAACTATTGACCTTCCAGTAAAGCAATTAAGAGAACTAAACAAACAAATGTCAAATTTACAATTTGAATTTTTTATAAAAAAAAAAAAATTTAATCTAAACAGAACTAATATTGAATATATAGAAATGAATTCTAAAGATCTTCTAAAAAACTTTAATGAAAATACTTTTGATTTGATATGGATTGATGGTGATCACAAAGCACCACAAGTAGGGCAAGATATAGACAGTTCATTGAAAATTATTAAGGATAAAGGTATAGTTTGTTGTGATGATATAGTTATGAATGAATATATAACTAATTATGTTGATAGTGATAGTTATAAACATTTAGTAAAAAAAAATAATTTAGAGAATTATTTTTTAACTAAAAGGGTTAGGAGATCAAACTATGACTCCAAAAAATATGTGTCTGTTTCAGTAATTCAAAAAAATATTTAATAAAAATTCAAGTTATTTGTTGTTTTTGATGAATTTGCGACCTCAGAGTGTTCAATAGTGTATGCATTTAAAATTTACAAAAACAAGAGTAACCAATGGGAAATTAAAATAATGGGGCGTTCTGTTGCTCGGTGCCCCATACCGCGCTTACCTAGAAACTAGGCAGCAAGTGCTAATCTATTATCGTTAGCGTTTATAAAATAGCCCGATAACGGTGGTACAATACCGGATAAAGTCTTTGTCTTTTAATTACCGTCAAACCTATTTCGTCCCCATATTTGGTGGAGACGCCGGGTACCGCCCCCGGGTCCGAATAACTTATTGCACAAAGCATTTATTATCTTAGTTGCAAAGCAACATCATTATTATACCTTAAACTAATTATACTTGAAAGTTTTGTCTTGAAACCTAGCAATTGAAAAAAAAAATTGTTACTAATTAAAACATAAAATAAAAGAAATATGATCAAAGCAATAATGGCAGTGGATGAAAAAGGAGGGATAAGTAAGGGCAAAAGTATGCCCTGGCCCAAAAATTCAATTGACTTAAAATGGTTCAAAGAAAATACTCTAAATAATGTCGTTGTAATGGGAAGGAAGACTTGGGAAGATCCTTTTATGCCTACACCACTAAAATCAAGAATAAATGCTCTCATCACAAGTAAAGATAAAGAATTAATAGAAGGGGCAGATTATTACTTTAGTGGAAACATAAATGATCAAATTCAAAATCTTCAATCAAAGTATAAAGATATGGATATTTTTATAATTGGAGGTTCAGAAATAATAAATTTAACTTTTAAATCCATAGAACAATTTTATCTCACTAGAATCTACGGTAATTACAATTGTGAAAAATTTATAGATATTGCTTCTATAGAAAATAATATGAAAATGATTAAAAAAATAAATGGAGACTCAACTTGCCATTTTGAGATTTGGGAAAGATGAAACAATACCTAGATGCTTTGAGATATTGTTTTGATAATGGCTCTGATGTTGAAAGTAGAGCGGGTGGTGTTAGAAAGTCTTTTGGTTATCAAATGCATTATGATCTATCAAAAGGTTTTCCTGCAATAACGACTAAAAAACTTGCATGGAAATCTGTAGTATCAGAGTTATTGTGGTTTATCGAAGGTTCAGATGATGAGAGAAGACTTGCCGAAATTTTATACAATGATTCAAGAGAAAATTTAAAAGATAAAAAAACTATTTGGACCCAAAATGCTCAAGCAGATTACTGGAAATCACAAGCTCGGTTTGAAGGAGATGTTGGTAAAATATATGGAGTTCAATGGAGAAATTTTAATGGAGAGGATCAAGTCTTAAATCTTATTAAAGGACTCAAAGAAGATCCAAATGGAAGGCGCCATATTATTTCAGCTTGGAATCCTCCAGAGATTAAAAATATGTCATTGCCAGCATGTCATGCATTTTCGCAATTTTTTATTTCTAATAACAAATTAAGTTGCCAATTATATCAAAGATCATGTGATATGTTTTTAGGAGTCCCATTTAACATAGCTAGTTATAGTCTTTTAACTCATATGTTGGCAAGAGAGTGTAAATTAGAAGTTGGAACATTTATTCATTCTTTAGGAGATTTTCACATTTATAAAGAACATTTTGAGCAGGTTAAAATTCAATTAGAAAGAGCGCCTAAAAAATTACCTGAGCTTCAATTCGAAACAAAAGATTTTTTTAAATACAACGTAAATGATTTTAAATTAATAAACTATCAGCATCATGAAAAAATTGATGCTTTGATGAATGTTTAATCAAAAGATTTTTTTAAGTTTCTTGCAATTGATATAAATTTTTTTGAAATTTCACCATCTGGATCATCTATCAAAGTAGGTATTCCATTGTCTGATTGAATTCTTAAATTTGTATCAATAGGAATTTCTCCTAAAAAAGGTATTTTAGATTCTTCAGCTTCTTTTTTCACACCATCTTTTGAAAATATATAATGTTTTTGATTACAATTATCACACATGAAATAACTCATGTTTTCCACAATACCAAGAATATCAACATTAACTTTTTTAAACATATTTATTCCTTTTCTTGCATCAGTAAGAGCTACATCTTGAGGTGTAGAAATTATAATTGATCCTGAAAGTTTTGAACTTTGAGCCAAAGTAAGCTGGGCATCTCCAGTGCCTGGTGGCAGATCTATTATAAGGTAATCTAGCTCACCCCATTCAACTCCATTAAACATTTGCTCTAATGCTTTCATAACCATTGGCCCTCTCCAAATTGTTGGAGCCTCAGAGTCAAGAATAAAACCAATAGACATCAATTTTATTCCATAATTTTCTAAAGGTACAAGTTTTTTGTTTTCATTCATTATAGGTTTTTTTGAAATACCCATCATTCTAGGAATACTAGGACCATAAATATCTGCATCAAGTAAACCGATCTTAAGATCTAATGAGCTTAATGCTGTGGCAAGATTTACCGAAAATGTTGATTTGCCAACTCCACCCTTACCACTAGCAATTGCTAAAATATTTTTTGCATCAATTTTAAATCTTTTATTAGCATTATTAATTTTTTTAGTACTTTCCACATCGGAGTTTATAATTACATTCACAGAAAGTATTCCAGAAATTTGCTCAACATTATTTTTAAGCAATCTTGCTATATTTAGATAAAGATCTTCTTTTTGACCTTTTACAAGTAAGGAAATGTTTACATTGCCATCTTTTACAACTGCTGAAATATTTTGATTTTTAGGATCAAAACTAAGATTTGTTTCAGGATCACTAAATTTCTTAGAAAATGTATAGATTAAAGATAAAATTTCATCAGACATACTTGATTTTTCCAGATTTACTCAAATATTAGTTATTAAATAATATAATAAGTGTTAGTAGATAGAGCAAATATTATCAATAATATATGAACTGGAATAAAAATAACAACAACAATAATCCTTGGGGTTCAGGCGGGAATAACAACCCTTGGGGCTCAGGTGGATCTGGAGACGGTCCAAACAGAAGAGATTTCGAAGATTCAATTAGAAAAGCAAAAGATAGATTTGGCAATTTTAAATTTGGCGGTAGACGTAACCTTTCAATATTTATAATAGTAGCTATTTTATTGTGGTTAGCCACTGGTTTTTATAGAGTTGAGCCTGATGAGCAAGGTGTAGAACTTTTATTTGGAAGATGGAATGGTCAAACAACCGAGCCTGGATTACATTACTTTTTTCCAACTCCAATCGGTCAAACTGTTACGCCTAAAGTTGAAGTAATTAGAAAAATCAACGTTGGATTTAGAAGTGCAAGTGATCTTGGTTTTGGCTCAAATTCAAATGCAGAGCGAAAAGTAATTGAAGAAAGTTTAATGCTAACGGGTGATCAAAACATAGCAGATGTTGCATTCACAGTACTCTTTAAAATAAAAGATGCTGGTAACTTTCTTTTTAAGCTTAGAAACCCAGAACTTACCGTCAAAGATATGTCTGAGAGCGTTGTTCGTGAAGTCGTTGGTCAAAGAGATCTTCAATTCTTACTTACCGAAGGTCGTCAAGAGGTAGAACAAGTTGTAAGAAATGAATTACAACTAGTTTTAGATTCCTACGAAAGTGGTGTTTTGATTCAATCAGTACAGCTTCAAAGTGTTGATCCGCCCGATCAAGTTATTGATGCTTTTGATGAAGTTCAAAGAGCAAGACAAGATAAAGAAAGATTAGTTAACGAAGCAAACACTTATTTAAATAGAATTGTACCTAATGCTCGTGGTGAAGCAGCCAAACTTGTTGAAGCAGCTACAGCATACAAAGAGCAGGTAGTTAAACAAGCAGAAGGTGTGGCACAAAACTTTATAGATGTTTACAATAGTTATAAAGATGCGAAAGAAGTTACAAAAAGAAGAATTTATCTTGAAACTTTAAGAGAAGTTTTAGAAGGTAAAAACAAAATAATTTTAGATGATACTGGAAATGGACAGGGTGTAGTTCCTTACTTACCATTGAATGAACTTAAAAAGTCAGGAAATAATTAAGATGAGATTTAATGTAAGAAATTTACTTATAGTTTTAGTTTTATTTATTCTTTTCCTTACTTTCACGGGAGCTTTTTTTATTGTAAATGAAACTAAGCAAGCTTTGGTGCTTCAATTTGGTGATC
>CABYKC010000006.1 GCA_902519435.1 uncultured Alphaproteobacteria bacterium | reverse complement strand
ACCATCTCCACTTATTAAAACAACATTAGATTTAGGATTAAGATTTTTCGCCGATACTGCAAAAGGAACTCCAACACCTAACATACTAAAAGTACCTGGATGTAATATTCCTGCAAGTTTTTTACCTTTTGATCCAGCAATATTAATTGCAATCTCAGACCAGAAATGTGTGTTTCCACCATCAATAACTAACCAATCATTTTCAGTTAATACTTCTTGAACATCTAAAGCTAACTGAAGAGGATGAATTTTTCCACCTTCTTTTTTGGCCTCTTCAGTTTCTTTATTTAAATCATCTAATGTTTTATCAATCCAATTTTTTTTCTCTTTTTTATTCTTATCAAACCATTCATTATTTAATTTCCATTTACTATTTTTCTTTAATTCTAAGAGTTTATCCAAAAAGACTCCAGGGTCACAAAGTAAATTAATATCTGCAGCTCTATTTAATTCTATTTCTTCATGTGATCCATTTATACAAACAAGCTTTGTGCTTTTTGGAAAAAGTGGAGGATTACCAAAATTCATTTGATTATCAAGACGTGCACCAATCATAAGAACCAAATCTGATTCATTGAGAGCCATTTTTGATGGAGGGTATTGATGAATATCTGCAAGACCCATATATGTATCTGCCTCTTCACCTAAAAGTTTTTGGTGGTATGGTATATTAAATATTGGAATATTTAATTCAAACCCAGCTTGCTCTAATTTTTGTTCCGCACTAGACCACCAAACTCCATGCCCTCCTATAAAAACAGGTTTTTGTGCACTAATTGCTAGATCAAATATTTCATTTAAACTCTCAGGATCAGGCCAAGCTTTTGCTAAAGGTTTCTTTTGATGAGTAAAAGGTCTTTCTTCTAAACCTGCATCATCTGCAAATGATGAAAACATTATATCTACTGGTACACTTAAATGTACTGCACCAGGATAGCCATTTGTTGCAATTCTATATGCTTTATCTACGAACTCTCTTATTCTGTTGCCATCTGTTATACTTGCACTGTATTTTGTTAACGGTGCTGCAATAGATACATCATCTATTTCCTTAAAACCGCCTGCTCCTTGTCTTTTTAAACTACTTGATCCAGTTATAAAAATAACAGGTGATCTTTCACCCCAAGCTTCCATCATTGAGGGTACTGCATTTGCAAAACCTTCGGGCCCCACAATACAAACGGATGGTTTTCTTGATATTCTGGTATGACCATCAGCTAAATGACCAGCAATTTGTTCATGAGGACAATTAATTACATTAATTTGACACTCCATAAATCCTTCAAGTGCCGGATTACAAAAACCTCCAGAAAGTGTAAAAACATTATCAATACCTTTGTCTCTAAGAGCTCTTGCAACTAATGCCCCACCTCTAATCTTTTTATCTCCCATCTTAGTACTTTATATCCTTAAAAAATTTCTCTGCTATAATTTTTTTATCAACTTCATTTATATCGGTTAATCCCACTAAGCCAAGATTTGTACTTAACTCTTCTTTAATTAGGTTAATGATTCTTCTAAGACCTCTTGCACCATCTGCTCCAATAGCATACATTAAAGGTCTGCCAAACATAACAAAGTTAGCTCCCAGAGCTAATGCTCGTAAAATATCACTACCACTTCTAATGCCACTATCAAAAAGTATTGGAAAATCGTCTCCCAAAGCTTTTCGTATTAATGGCAAA
Source organism: uncultured Alphaproteobacteria bacterium (assembly GCA_902519435.1). Next base: position 47,172 of record CABYKC010000006.1, on the reverse strand, counting down.
GCATTAATAGAAGCAGTAGCACTATCTAATTGCCTTCCACCATGATTTGATACTTGAATTGCATCAGCACCAGCCTCTTTAATTTTCATAGCATCTTCAGAATTCATTACTCCTTTGATTATTAATTTTCCTTTCCAAGCCTCTCGAACCCTTTTTAGAGTATTCCAATCAGTTGCTCCTCTACTTTCTTTTCGTCTAAAAATTTGATCACCACTTTTAGAGGTAACATAATTCATTGGTTGTGGAGCGCCTTTAAACAAAGTTGTTAAACTCCATTGAGGATGTAGTGCAAAATCTAAAAATTGTTTTGGGCCAATTTTAAATGGATAACCAAAGCCATTTCTATCATCTCTAGCTCTTCTTGAAAGAATTGGAACATCAACAGTGAGGATCAAAACCTTGTATCCAATACTTTCTGCTCTTTTTAATAATTCCATAATAAATTCTTCACTTTGAAAAATATATATTTGCATCCACGAATGACCTTCTGAAAAAGTAAACATATCTTCTAACGTAGTACTAGAAGCCATTGAAACACATGTTGGAATATTATTATACGCACTTTCTTTTGCTATCATTTTATCTGCATCAGGCCATGAAAGATTTGTCATTCCCATTGGTGCAAATCCAAATGGATAATCAAAATGAAAATCAAATATTTTTTTACTTAAATTTCTATTCTCAACATTTCTAAAAACCTTAGGCTCAAGTCTAATTTGATCTAATGCTGTACTATTAATTTCTGCAAGTTTGTCATCTCCTGACGCTCCATCAATAAAGTCAAAGACTAATTTTGGTAATCTTTTTTTAGATAATCTTATTGCATCATCAATTGTGTGAATTTTTGTGCTAGGTTTAATGAGATCATTCATTTTAATATTTGTATTCTAATATAATTTATAATTCTATTACAAAATATATTAGTTTTTTGAAATACCCTTCCAAGGTATAGGGCTAGATGGAATATTTTCTTTTAAACCTCTTTGTATTTCTCCTTTCTCATCATACATTGGTAAAGTACATATTTCACCTTTTTGTAAAGTACCATCATCGCATCTAACATCTACTATTGTATCTGGTCCAAATTCTGCTTTATCCATATGAACTATAGCAACACCACAAACTTGAAATGGCGACCATGTACTTGAAGTTACAATTCCAACTTTTTTATTATTAATAGAAATTTCAGAATCAACCAATGCAAAACTATTTTCCACTCTCATACCCCATGTTAAACAATCTTTGCTTGCATTTAGTAAATAATCTCTTCCAATAAAATCTCCCTTATTAAAATCTATAAATTTTCCTAATCCAACAGCAAATGGAGATCTGTCTCTTGTAAAATCTCTCCCTGCAGATAAGAGACCTGCCTCAATTCTTCTACATCTAAACCCTGGAGAGGCTGTTAGGATCATTCCCATTTCTTCACCCTTACTAAGTATTAAGTCCCCAATTTTTTTGGAATTATTTTCTGGCCTTAAATAAATTTCCCAACCTAGTTCATTCGTAAACCCTGTTCTACTTATAATTACTTTTTCTGAAGCAATTGAAGTTTCAATCCAATCAAAGTAATTAAAATTATTTTTTAATGGTTGATCAATTAGTTTCTCTAACAGTTTTAGAGATTTAGGTCCTTGTATTTGACTTACCCAAACATTTGGATCTTTAATTTCAACATCTAAATTTTTCGAATGAGCTTTGTACCAACTGTATAAATGTCCATCACCTTGTGCAAACCAAAATTTATTTTTTTCTAGTCTTAATAATAATCCATCTGAAATCATTCCTCCATCATGATAACAAGCAAATTGATAAGAGCATCGTCCTATTTTTACTTTTGAAATATCTCTAGGAAATATTTGTTGAAGTAAATTTTCAGCATCCGGACCAGAAATTTCGTATGGATGCTCGCCCGTATGTCTTAAAATTATTTCTTGTCTACCTTTCCAATACATTTCATCTGCTGTAGCATGAGATAATTTTTCAAGCGTAAATCTTCCATCGGCGTAGTTAGTATATTCTGGGTTGAGTGGTAACTCTTGATAAGTGAGAGGATGTATTTTCATGGGCCTAGCCAAATCCAAAGATCTACCAGTTTCCTTAATAACTGGCTTAACGACAAATCTGTAATTACTAACTAAATCTCCCATAAAATTTATTCAACTTATCACAAAATAATGAAAAAAAAATTTTAAAATAAATTCTTAATAGCTTCAATATGTCGTGGCTTCACTTCACAGCACCCACCAACTAGAGTAACACCTTCATTTAAAGATTTTAAAACAAACTTTTTATATTTATCTTCTCCAAATTCCTCATTTCGAGTTCCAAGTAACTCAACGGGATCAATATAATCATAATGTCCTTCAAAGCCCTCTGAATTAAATTTTTCTTTATTACTAGTAGGCAGTTCTTTAAATAAATTCATTTTATAACCAAAAGGAAGCTTTTGTTTATTAAATATAGGAATACTCAAATTAACAATTTCAGGCGATACACAGGCTGATACTATGCCGCAACAATTATATTTTTGAATAGTTTCAAAAAGTTCATCAAGACTTTCTCCAGATGGTAATTTTCCATCATAACGTAAGTGTACACCTACAAGAACTTGTTTATTAAATTCTTTTGAAGCTTCTAGAGCAATTTTTATTTCTTTGATGGAACACAAAACATCTAAGTAAAATATATCGACATAATCATTTAATATTTTTGCAATTTCATGAAAATAATTAAACATTGTTTCATCAGTTTCAAAATGTATTGGGGAATATGTATTACCTTGATTTGGCAATGAGCCCGCAACAATAACTTTTTTATCACTTTCATTTTTTGCTTTTAATGCTAGTGATCCAGCAGATCTTATTCCAAATTCAAATTTATCAAGTAAATTATATTTTTTTAATAGCCTCCTTCTAACACTAAAATTTGAAGTGACTATTAATTGTGATCCAGCATTTATAAAATTTTTATGCATTTCTACGACCATTTGGTGATTATTTTCATTTAATAAAGCTTGTGCTGACCAAAGATCGCCTGTTGTCTCTAAACCCATCTCCATTAAAGTTTGACCGGAACCTCCATCAAAGAGGTATTTCTTATTTTTTAAAAACATTTTTTTGGAAGATTAGTAGAAATAGTGTGGCGCATTTAAATGCGCCACAAAAAAAATTAATATTTTATGCAAACCACCAACGTTCAGAAAGTTTGTTACCGTCACTTTCCCAGTTACCAGCAACATCTTCACCGTGAGCAAGTTTTTTAGAACCAGCACCAACGTATTGGTTAAATGCATAAACAATTGCACCACCATCGTAGTTACAAAGTGCTTGTGCTTCCCAGTACATTGATTTTCTTTTTTCTGCATCAAGTTCTGATCTAGCAGATCTAACAAGTTCATTGAAACGAACAGTTGAATCAGTTTGAACTAGATTACCCCATGCAGCTTCGTTCCACTCAGTGTCATCTGTGAATGCAGCAGACCACATCATATCCTCTGTAGGTCTTCCACCCCAAGAACTCATACTGAAACCTTTTGTGTTCCATACGTTACTCCAGTAACCATCTTCAGGCTCCTTTTTAACTCGAAGATCGATACCACATTCTTGGGCAGATGCTGCAATCAAGTTTGTTGCATCTGTACATCCTGCATAAGGAACCTCTGAAGTACTAATTTCAATTGGTCCACTTACACCAGATTTTTTCCAGTGATATGAAGCTTTATCAGCATCAAACTCTCTCTGCTCTAAAGCGCTATTGTGATATGGGTGAGCAGTAGAGATCGGATGATCATTACCAACAGTACCATATCCAAGCATAATCTTATCAACAATTTCCTGTCTTTTGATTGCAAACTTCATTGCCATACGCACATCAAAGTTATCAAACGGTGGAACGTTCAATCGCATTGGTGCTGTATAGTGAGCGTAACCAGAAGCTGCTGTAATTTCTACACTAGGATTTCTAGTCAATAGATTAGCAGTTCTAAGATCAACACCATTCATCCAGTCAATTTCACCGTTTAATAATGCTGCTTGTCTAGTAGCAGGATCATTAATACCAATTACTTCAACTGAATCAAAGTGTGCAACACTATCACCTTTGAAATAATTTGGATTTCTTTTTCCAAATTTTGCACCAACACCAGGATTGAATTCATCCATAATATATGGACCAGTTCCAATCGTTGATTGAGCATCAACAACTCCATCTTTTGTTGGTTTAATCATAATGTGATAGTCAGTAGTTATTGCAGGCCAATCGGCATTTGCACCTTTTAGCTTAAAAATAACTCTGTCATTTCCATCAGCAGAAACTGTCTCAATTTGAGATAACAGTCCGCCTGCTGCCGAAGCAGTATCTGGATTCATATGATACTGGTAGTTGAGCACAACATCTTCTGCTGTCATTGATTTACCATTATGGAATTCAACACCTTTGCGAAGATTATATATCCAAGTTTGAGCATCATCTGATTCAATTGACTCAGCAAGCTCTCCAACAATTGTGTGATCAGAATCAACAACAGTTAGACAGTTCTGATATGACCAAGCAGTAGCTTGCATAAATGAGCTCTGATAAGTTGCTGGATCAAGAGTATCAGTTGCATCTGCTGCACTATTACCCCATCTTAAATGTCCACCTTTTTTTGGTGTAGCTGCAACTGCTTTATCTGCTAATGATAATGCAATTGGAAGCGTGACCCCAGTAGCAAGGACAGACATCATGAACTGTCTTCTATCAATAAGCCCTTTTGTTAGCTTTGAAGACTGTTCTTCAATGTATTTGTCTATTTTCTTATTTTTCATTTGTCCTCCCTTATAATTGAACAAAAACCTAAGATTTTTGTTCATAATTTCTAGAAATTTAACAAAAAACAAACTTAAGTTAATATATAAAAACATATATAACGTTTTAATTCAACGTATAAATTATTAATTTTAGCTTACATGTTGACCTAATTTAGACAAAACTTTAAGAATTAAGATTGTATCTTTAAGGAGGGTAATATTAGTAGAATTCATCCAATATTTAGAACAATTTTGTTAAGGCTTAGCCTTGGTCTCGTTACAGTTTTTGCATTTTCTGTAATAATATTTAGTACATTCTCTTTTTTACCGGGAGACTTTGCCACTGAAATATTAGGTCAAAGTGCAACAAAATCTGCAGTTAAAGCCCTAAGAGCAGAATTGGGTTTAGATAAACCTCCGGTAACAAGATATTTTGATTGGTTAGGAAATGTTTTTCAAGGAGATTTTGGTAGCTCTTTCTCTGGAAGATCTAAAGTTCAAGGGGATCAAGGTGATAGGTCTAGAGAGGTTGTTGGTTTAATTGTCCCCAGATTAAAGAATACATTATTTTTAACAGGGGTTGCCGCCATGTTGGCTATTCCTCTATCTTTAATCTTAGGTATCTCAGCAGCATTATACAGAAATTCTTATTATGATAGGTCAGCAACTGGAGTTAGCTTAGTAACCGTATCTTCACCAGAATTTTTTACAGCCTATATTTTTATTCTTTTACTAGCGACACTGTTTCCAGTTTTTCCAACTATTTCTAATGTGGATGAAGCTTCAACTTTGGCTGAAAGATTTTACAGGACCGCTCTTCCAGTTTTTACTTTGACATTAATTACTATGGGTCACATGATGAGAATGACAAGGTCAGCGATAATAAATATCTTATCAAGTGAATATATTGAAATGGCAAAATTATCGGGAGCTTCTAGATACGAGGTAATTGTTAAACACGCACTTCCAAATGCTTGGGCACCTATTTCTCAAGTAATTGCAATAAACTTAGCTTATATGTTGATTGGCTCAGTTGTTGTTGAATATGTTTTTAACTATCAAGGTATTGGTAGGTTGATGGTCGGATCAGTCTATAATCGAGATTTACCCGTTGTTCAAGCTTGTGCATTAATTTTTGCATCAACATATGTAATATTAAATTTAATTGCTGACTTGATCGGAATTATTTCTAACCCAAGGTTACTATACCCAAAATGAGCGAAAATTTATCTTATTCTGCAAAAAGTGAAGTTGCAAATTTAATTAAAAGAAGAACTAGATTAGAAAGATTAAAAATTGCCTTATCAAAAGCTCCAATCTCAGCTTGGTTTGGTATGATTGTACTATTTATATATTTTTTTGCTGCAATATTTGCTCCCTTAATTGCTCCACATGGAGAAGCAGAAATATTCCCAGTAGCTTATGCTCCTTGGGGTGATGGTCATATATTTGGTACTGATCAAATTGGAAGAGATATTTTTTCTCGCATTATCTATGCTGCAAGAAATACAATTGGTATTTGTTTATTGGCTACTTTTATTGCTTTAGGAATTGGAACGGTATTTGGAATTATAGCTGCTCTGGATAGAAGGTATTTAGATCAGCTATTAAGTAGAATAGTAGACACGCTTATGGCTATACCTGTAATGATTTTTACTTTTATACTTTTATCAGTTTTTGGACCTACTAATTTTAATTTAATTGTCATTTTAGGAATTTTGGAGTCAACTAGATTTTTTAGAATATCAAGATCAGTTGCTGTTGGTCAAGTTGTTCTAGAATATGTAGAGGTCGCGAGATTAAGAGGTGAAAATTTATCATATATTATTTTCAGAGAAATACTTCCTAATATAGCTTCACCTTTGATTATTGAGTTTGGTTTAAGGTTCATATTTATAATTTTTACAATATCTAGTTTAAGTTTTTTAGGAATTGGCATTCAACCCCCTTCAGCAGATTGGGCATCAATGGTGAGGGAAAATGCAATACTTATTCAATATGCGCAATATGATATAACAGCAGGTTTAACACCATTAATTCCAGCTGCTGCAATTGCTTTACTTTGTGTATCAATTAATTTTGTTGTTGATTGGTATCTTTACATTACTAGCGGATTAAAAGATGACGTTAAATAAATCAAAAGAACTCCTGCTTGAAATGAAAAATATCCATATTGATGGATTTTCAGATGAGAGATGGCATAAAATTTTAAAAGGTGTAGATTTGACTTTACACAGAGGAGAAATACTAGGATTAATTGGAGAGAGTGGTGCGGGAAAATCTACTATGGGTAAAGCTGCAATGGGCTATACCCAACCAGGTTGTAAGATTATAAAGGGAGAAATTAATTTTAATGGCATAGACCTCGCTAAACTAACTGAATTTGAAAAGAGAAAAATTTGGGGAACTAAAATATCCTATGTTGCTCAATCAGCAGCAGCATCTTTTAATCCTGCTCATAGATTAATGGACCAAACAATAAGTGCTGCTAATAGATTAAAGATAAATTCAACTGATGTATTAAAAAAAGATGCGGTTCAACTTTATGAATCACTACAGCTTCCAGATGCGGAAAATATAGGAGATAGATACCCGCATCAAGTATCTGGAGGGCAACTACAAAGAATAATGACTGCAATGGCTATGTCTCCAAGACCAGAATTAATTATATTTGATGAGCCCACAACAGCTTTAGATGTAACAACTCAAGTTGAAGTATTATCTGCTATGAGATCTATAGTAGATAAATTTAATACAGCAGCAATTTATATTACTCATGATTTAGCCGTAGTTGCGCAAATGGCTGATAGAATAAAAGTTTTGCGATACGGTGAAGAAGTTGAAGAAGCTGAAACAAGAGATATGCTATCAAACCCAAAAGAAGAATACACCAAATCTCTATGGTCAGTAAGATCACTGATCAAGCCTGAAGAAACTAATGAAGATTATATGTTGTCTATTAAAAATATTGATGCAGCATATGGCTCATCAAAGGTCTTACACAATGTTTCTATAGATATTCCAAAAGGTAAAACAGTAGCTATAGTTGGTGAAAGTGGATCAGGAAAATCAACAACAGCAAGAGTAATTACAGGCTTACTTCCTCAATTAAAAGGAGAAATAATTTTTGATGGAAAAAAATTGTCTCCAAAACTTGAGCAAAGGTCAAAAGAAGAATTAAGAAGAATTCAAATAATTTTTCAAATGCCTGACACTGCAATGAACCCTCGTCAAACTGTTGATGAAATAATAGGAAGGCCAATAGAATTTTATCAAGGTATAAAAGGGAAAGAAAGAGAAGCAAAAGTTATTGAATTATTAAAAATGATTGAGCTAGATGAAACTTTTTTAGATAGATTACCATCCGAATTATCTGGAGGTCAAAAACAGAGAATATGCATTGCAAGAGCTTTAGCGGCTAACCCAGATTTAATTATTTGTGATGAAGTGACATCAGCGCTAGATCAAATTGTTCAAGAAGGAATATTAAAATTACTCCAAAAATTACAAAAAGATCTTGGTGTAACTTATATTTTTATTACTCATGATATAGCGACAGTTAAAGCAATCTCAGATGAAATAGTTGTTATGTATCAAGGTGAGGTAGTGGAACAGGGTTTGAAAAGTAAAATTTTAAATCCACCATATCCTGATTATACAGAACTTTTATTGTCTTCAGTACCAGAAATGGATCCTGATTGGCTAACCAATCTTCTGAATAAAAGATCTTCATAGTAAATCTATATTTTAAATTATGAATATATTTAAATTTTTACTTAATTTTTTTTCTAGCAAAGAAATTAGAATAGATAATCTAGAGGCAAAAAATATAATGATAATTGAGAACAATTTTAATAAAGATAATTTAACATTAGGTTCTATTTACAAAGTAAATCAAAATATAAAACTAAAAAATTTTAAAAATAAAATTCTTGAAGACAACTTAACAATAGTAGTTACTGACAATAAAGGTAAAAATATTGGATATATTTCTAAAAAAGAGATAGATAATATTCAATAAATGAAAATTAATCTTAGTAAAAAAAATTATATTATTTCTGCTGGTGCAGATGGCCTAGGTTTTGCTATAGCAAATAAAATAATCAGCTCAGGTGGAAAAGTATATTTATCTGATATTAATAAATCAAAAATTGATAAAATAAATTTAAATAAAAAATATCGTAATAAAATATTTGCTAAACACTTAGACTGCACAAATCCAAAAGACATTAAAGAATATTTTAAGTCTCTATCTAACTTAAAAAAAATAGATGGATTAATAAATAATATAGGCATTGCAGGACCTACAAAGTATCTTCAAAATATTTCAATAGATGAATGGGATAACACGATTAAAACCAATTTAAGTTCACATTTTTATTTCACAAAATTTGCTATTCCATTTTTAAAAAATGCTAAAAAAGGATCTATTATCAATTTATCTTCAACTGCAGGATTATATGGTTTTGCTCAACGTTCACCATATGCATCAAGTAAATGGGCAGTAATTGGATTAACTAAAACATTAGCAGTTGAATTAGGAAATTTTAAAATACGTGTGAATGCAATTTGTCCTGGTTCTGTTAATGGCGATAGAATGGATAGGGTAATAAATGCAAAAGCTAAATTAATAAATTCTTCAAATAAAAAAGTAAGAAAAGAATTAGAGTCTATGGTTTCATTAAACACATTTGTAGAAAAAGAAGATATTGCATCAATGGCATTATTTTTATTGAGCGATGCTTCAGAAAATGTATCTGGTCAAATCATGACTGTTGATGGAAATACTGAAAGAATGAATTAGTGGATAAAAACGCTGACTACATCATTGTTGGAGCAGGGTCAGCAGGTTGTGTTTTAGCTAACAGATTGTCTTCACAATCAAAGAATTCTGTAATTTTATTAGAAGCAGGCCCATCCAGTAAAACCTGGAAAGTTGATATGCCAAGTGCACTTCTATATGCAATGCATGACCCAAAATATAATTGGAAATATTATACTGAGCCTGAGCCGTTTCTAAATAATAGATCTTTATATTGTCCAAGAGGTAAAATGATCGGTGGATGCTCTTCGCATAACGGAATGGTTTTCGCTAGAGGTCATAAAGAGGATTTTGATAGATGGTCTTCAAGTGGTTTAACTAATTGGTCATATGAAAAAGTTTTACCTTTTTTTAAAAAATTAGAAACTTGGTCTCATGATAGTAATGTAAGAGGTAAAGAGGGGCCATTAAAAGTAAATAAATCAAACATAGATAAAAAATACCCTCTATTTAAAAAAGTTTTAGAAGCTGCACAAGAAGCTGGATATAAAATATTTAATGACTCTAACAGTATTGATAAGGAAGGTTTTGGAACTTTTGATGTAACAATAAACAAAGGTGTAAGACAAAGTGTTGCTAAGGCATATTTAGAGCCAATCCAAAATAGAAAAAATCTAAGAATAATAAATAATATTGATGTTAAAAAAATTCTTTTTAAAAATAAAACTGCAATTGGTGTTGAAACGATTAAAAAAAATATAACCAATAATTATTTAGCCAATAAAGAAGTTATACTTTGTGCTGGTTCAATTAATTCACCTAAAATTCTTCAATTATCCGGAATAGGTAATGAAACGTATCTTAAAAGCTTGGGAATAGAAGTTATTAATAATTTAGTTGGGGTGGGAGAAAATTTACAAGATCATTTAGAGATGTATATTCAATATAAATCTAAAAAAAATGAAACATTACATTCTTTAGCAACAAATTTTCTCTATCAAGCAATAGAAGGATCAAAATGGTTTTTATTTAAAAAAGGTAGGTTAGCAAACTCACACTTAGAGTTAGGAGGTTTTGTTAAATCTGACAAATCATATAATCACCCAAACCTACAATTTCATTTTTTTCCCTACTTAGTTATTAATCATGGTTTAGAAAATCCTAATTTTGAAGCTTTTCAATTTCATGTTTGTCCAAATAGACCAAAAAGTAGGGGGTTTGTTAAAATTAAAACAAATAACTATAAAGATGATCCTAAAATACAATTTAATTATCTTAAGCATGAAGACGATTTAAAACAAATGAGAGAAGGTGTAGGAATTGCTAAAAAAATTTTGTCTCAAAAATCACTTAAAGAATATGTTGGCACAGAAATTAGGCCTGGGAAGAATGTATCTAATCAAAATGAATTAGATGAAGTTATTAAAAATACATCTGAATCTGCATATCATCCGTCATGCACAAATAAAATGGGTGAGGACAAAACTTCAGTTGTAGACCAAGACCTAAGGGTTCATGGAATTCAAAATTTAAGAGTTATTGATGCTTCTGTAATGCCAGATATTGTTAGTGCTAATTTAAATGCAACAACTATTATGATTGCTGAAAAAGCTTATGACCAAATAAATAGTACCGTTAGTTAGAGAGATAAAATCTAATTTAATTAGATCGTTTTTCTTCTAAGAGTCCAACCGTATCTTTCGCTGTAGTATGCTTCGATACCATCAGCAAGATTAAGGTCATAATTTGAGTCTATAGATCCTTCAAGAACCTTCTTCTCAATAGAACTCTGTTCTAGGCTGTCTTTTTGGTTATTAATATTTTCTGTTAATTTACTGTTCATATTTACAGATTTTACAAATACATAATAAAATAAAAAAAAACTAGATTTTTTCTTAGTTTTTATGTAAAGAAAATTACTTTGAACTTATTATTTTTGTAAATTTTGTAAATGAATATTGAATCTGACATAAATTTTGGCCCAAGGTTAAAAAAACAAAGGATAAGCAAAGGTTTTTCACAAGCTGAATTATCAAAAACTATTGGTATATCTCCTAGTTATTTAAATTTAATTGAAAGTGGAAAAAGAAAAATACCACTTTCCTTACTAATTAAAGCAGCTGATAAATTAGATTTATCAATTAAAGACTTCTCAACAGAATCTAGCAAACGACTACTTTCAGACGTAATGGATGTTTTAAGCAATGAGATTTTTGATGATTTAAAGATAACCAATCACGACACAAGTGACTTTATTGGTTCAAATCCTAACATAGCTAAAGCATTACTGACAATAAATGATTCTTTTAAAAGTTTTAAAGAAGATATGCAAAATCGACTTGAAACGATGGATGTCAATGCAAATCAAATTGAAAAACCAACAAGACTACCTGTAGAAATCGTTTCAGATATTCTTCAAGAAAATAAAAATTACTTTCATGATTTAGAAGTAAGTTCTGAAAATCTAAGAAAAGAAATAGGTCTTGAAACTGGACCTAACATTGGTTCTGGATCTAAATTATCACTTTATCTTAAAGAAAAACATGGAATTGAAGTTAAAATAGTAACCATAAACGAAGATGAAAAAATAGTTAAAAGATTTGATGAAAATTCAAAGATTTTTTATCTTTCTGAAATGTTAACTTACACATCAAGAAACTTTCATTTAGCATCACAAGTCGCTTATTTAGAGGCTAATGATGTTATCAATAAAGTTATTAAAGATAATAATGTTGAATCAGAAGAAGTAGAACCTTTGCTTAAACTATCTTTACTAAATTATTATGCTGCTGCTTTTATGATGCCTTATAACGATTTTTTAAAGAGTGCTAAATTACATAAATATGATGTAGAAATTTTGATGCATCATTATGCTTGTAGTTTTGAACAAGTTACACATAGATTAACTAATCTTCAAAGACCTGGAAACGAAGGAGTGCCATTTCATTTTTTAAAAACAGATATTGCTGGAAATGTCTCAAAGCGATTTTCTTTATCTGGTATTCATATACCAAGACATGGAGGTTCTTGTCCTAGATGGAATGTTTATACTGCTTTTTTAAATCCTGGAAAAATTCATCCTCAAATATCTAAAATGCCAGATGGACGAGTATATTTTTGTATCGCAAGAGCTTTTGAGAAAGGAATTGAAAAACATGGAATGCCTAAAAGCTTTGTTTCGATTGGTTTAGGTTGTGATATGAAATACGCTAAAGATCTAATTTATTCTGAAGGAATTGATCTAAATAATAAAAAATTACAAATGCCAATTGGAGTTTCTTGTAGGATATGCCCTAGAGTGGAATGTCAGCAAAGAGCTTTTCCTCCAATTGATAAAGAACTTAAATTAGATATAAAATATCGAGGGACGTCGCCCTACGTTACAATTTAGTTAAATTTTGACTAACATTTTACCTAAATTTTTTCCATTAAGTAAATCTATAAATGCTTTAGGAGCATTTTCTATATTTTCATAAATTGTTTCTTTAAACTTTATTTTTCCTTCAGACAGCCAATTTCGCATATCAGTTTCAAAAGGCTCATTATCATTTTCATGATCAAAAATTAAAAAACCTTTTATAGTTAATCTTTTTACTAATACGTGCGCCATATTTTTTAATCCAGAAGGAGCAGAAGTTGAATTCATTTGAGAAATCCTTCCGCAAATAATAATTCTTCCAAAATTTTTCATTCGAAAAATTGCAGACTCTAAAAAATCACCTCCAACATTATCAAAGTATAAGTCAAATCCTTCAGGACAAACTTCTTTTAAGTGAAGAACAAGGTTATCAATTTTTTTATAATTAAATGCTACATCAACATTTAATTCATTTTTTAACCAATCAACTTTTTCATCTGATCCAGTACTGGCATATACTTTGCATCCTAAATTTTTTGCAATTTGACAAACTGTTGAACCAACACTTCCACCTGCTGAAGATACAAGAATACTTTGTCCCTTTTGTATATTCCCGTGATTAAAAAGACCAATATATGCAGTTTGCCCTGTCATTCCCAAAGGTCCTAGATAAGTTTGTAATGGAAGATTGGAATTTTTTATTTTTTTTAATTCACCGCCTTTGCAAACGAAGTTATCTCTCATTCCAAAATTACTAAAAACAACATCTCCTTCTTTAAATTGTGAATCTTTTGATTTTTGGACTGACCCAATTGCATAACCTTCCATTTCCTCGCCTAGCAAAAAGGGTGGTTTATAATTTTTACGTTCTGTCATCCTTGCTCTCATATACGGATCAACAGATATCCATGAATTAAGAACATGAATATTATTTGTTTCATCTAATTCTAAAGTTTTAGATTTAATTTCAAAATCTTCTTCTTTAGGTAACCCAGTTGGTATATAATTTTTTAAAGCCACATATTTTGAAATTATTGTCATAATTATAATTTATATTTTTTCTTTAATTCTAGCAAATCTATTAAGAAATTATCTCTTATATTACTTAAATCTTTTATAGAATGATTCTTTGATTGTTTTTTTGTGCCTTTAATGATTTTTTCTTTAAGTGTTCTTGTTAGTTTTGGAGATTTGAGTTTAGTCCATGGAAGTTTCAATGCTGGTCCAAACTGATCTAGCATATGTTTCATACCCATTTCTCCTCCTGCTAAGTGAAATGTCAAAAAAGTTCCCATTAGAGCCCATCTCATACCAGGACCATAAGTTATTGCTTCATCTAAATCTTTTGTTGAAGCATATCCATCATTTACAATATGTAAACCCTCTCTCCACAAAGCTTCTTGCAATCTATCAGATAAAAAGCCTGGTAATTCTTTTTCTACCAATAATGTCTTCATTTTAATTTTTTGATAAAATTTTTTTGCTTTATTTAGATATAAATTTGTAGTTTTTTTACCTTTTACAATTTCAACCAAAGGGAGAATATATACAGGGTTAAAGGGATGAGCTATGATTAATCTTTTTGGATTAATACATTTTGATTGTAAATCTGATGGAAGTAAACCAGATGAACTTGAAGCAATTATTGAATTTGAGGGTGAATATTTACTTATATTTTTTATAACATCTTTTTTTAAAGTTAATCGTTCGGGGACATTTTCCTGAATTAAATCTGCATTTTTTACTGCTTCTTCAATACTGTCTACGATTTCCAAATTTTTGAAATTGATTTTTGTATTATATAATTTTTTTATAATTAAGTTTGTTCTAGTTATTTCTTCTTTTAGAAAATGTAATTGCTGAGACTTTTTATCAAATGCTTTGACTTTTATACCATTAGCAAGAAATCTAAGTATCCAGCCGGTACCAATTACACCAGTTCCAATGACAGCAATATTTTTCAAATTAAAAATGTTTTTTTAGTTTTAATTTCTCTCTAGTCTGTTGAGGGGATAAAATAGAAGCCCCCATATCTTCAACAATGCACCTTGCTTTTTCAACTAACTGTGCATTTGATGCAAAAACTCCTTTCTTTAAATAAAGATTGTCTTCCAGTCCCACACGGACATTTCCTCCTAAAATAACTGCTTGTGCAGCCATCGGCATTTGTGATCTTCCTATTCCAAATCCAGACCAAATACCTTCAGTAGGTACCATTTCAGCCATTGCTTTCATTGCGCTCGTTGTTGCTGGTGACCCCCAAGGTATGCCAAGGCATATTTGATAAAAAGGAGGGCCATCAATTAAACCTTCTTTATAAAGTTGGTTCGCAAACCATAAATGACCCATTTCAAAAGCTTCCATTTCTGGTTTCACTCCAAGCTCCTGCATTTTTTTTGCTGCAGTTCTTAGTTGTATCGGTGTATGAATAAATGTCATGTTTGAGTCACCAAAATTTAGTGATCCACAGTCTAAAGTACAAATTTCAGGTAATAACTCTTCAACATGTTCTAATCTGCTTAATGCATCGATCATATCTGTATTTGCTCCCACGGGATTTAAAGGATCTTTACCTGTTCCAACTTCAAAATCACCACCCATACCTGTAGTAAAATTTAAAACTACATCAGTTTCAGCAGAGCGAATTCTATCTGCGACTTCTTTATAATAACTTAAATTTCTAGCAGGTTTGCCATCAGGTTCTCTTACATGTACATGAGCTATTGCTGCACCCGCTTTGGCAGCTTCAATTGAAGCATCAGCAATTTGTTTTGGTGTTATAGGTAATTCAGGATGTTTGCCTGCTGTATCTCCTGATCCAGTTACAGCACACGAAATTATTACTTCATTATTCATTAATTTAAACTACTATATTTTTTGAATTAATAAAGAAAAACAATGAAGATATATTTAAATTCAGGAAAAGTTAAAAAAGAATGGACCGATTACAATGGTCATATGAATTTGGCATTTTATATTCATCTTTTTGATGCTGGATGGGAAGTTCTTTTACAAAAATTTAACATGGGTGAAACTTCTGCAAAAACAGAGAAGAAAACTACTTTTGCCGTAGAGTCACACACAACTTATGACAAAGAAGTGAAAGAGGGCGATGAAGTAGATATTAATTTGTTATTTCTTGATAGGGATAAAAAAAGATTAATTTATAAATTAGAAATGACACATAAGCTTGAAGGTTATAGAGCAGCAACAACAGAGGTTTGTTCTTTGTATGTTGATTTAAATATTAGAAAAGTTTCTGAATTAGAATTAGAAAAGCAAAAAGATATAGATAAATTTATTCAAGAAAATAAAAATAATTTTGATCCAGGTAACCTTACACTAATCAATAAGCTA
Organism: uncultured Alphaproteobacteria bacterium; assembly: GCA_902519435.1. The sequence goes on along the minus strand of CABYKC010000006.1, from coordinate 30,905 downwards.
AAAAAATAATTATAAATTTCTATAAGGTGTTCTATTAAATATTCTTTGAACCATTGGAACAAATTCTTTTAAAGGAATTGTATCATAATTTGGATCAAATGATGCTTGATCCCATCTTTCACAAAAATCTATAGTGTCCTTAAAGAATTCATGACCTTTGAATTTATCTCTTAGATTTCTATCTTTTCCATAATAATGATTATAGTAGTAGGCTTGAAACAAACCGTGTTGTTCCACTATCCATCTTGTTTTTTCAGAAACAAAAGGTTTTAATACTGCAGCTGCAAGTTCAGAATGATTAAGTGGTGCAATTTCATCACCTATATCATGCAATAAAGAAGCTACCACCATTTCTTCAGAAGCTTGTTCACGTAACGCCCTTGATGCAGTTTGAAGTGAGTGTTCTAGTCTCGATACCTTATAGCCACCTAAAGAATTGTCTAAACTTTCTAGCACTCTTACTATTCTATTAGCTGTACCTTCAATAAATTTATCTTCAAAATTAGCAAGAAGTTCATAATCCTCTTTATCACCATGTTTCATTTCAGTGAATTTTACTTCATCTTTAGACATGAAATAATTATACATATTTTTAAATTTTATGAAACTAATTCCTGAATGGTATGAACACCAATGTTGTCTCATTGCTTGGCCATGTAATAAAGATCTTTATGGTAAAATTATAAATAAAGCTAGAGATGAAGTTGCAAATGTAATTAATGAAATTGCAAAAACTGAGCATGTTATTGTTTTGTCAAATAAAGAAGACATTATTGAAATTCAAAATAAAACTGATCATAAAAATATAGATATTATAGAATGTAAATTAGATGATTCTTGGATGCGAGATATTGCACCAATTTTTTATAATGAAGATGAACTATTAAAATCAATTAGCTTTGAATTTAATGGTTATGGAAAGTATCCAGAGTATTTAAATGATAATAAAATATCCAAATTTATTTCAAACTATTTAAATATCCCATCAAAAATTTCTGACTTAGTCCTTGAAGGAGGTGCAATAACTTATGATGATAAAAAAAATTTATTTAGCACTAAAAATGTAATATTTAATAAAAATAGAAAACAAAAACATAATAGTGAATATATTATTAAAGAATTAAAGCTATTGTTTGACTTAAATTATATTTTTTTATTTGAAAATGGACTAATGGAGGATGATACAGACGGTCATGTAGATAATTTATTATGCCCCATAGGAAAAAATAAATATTTAATTGCTACAACTCACAAATTAGATCCTAACTATGAAATATTAGAAAAAAACAAAGCTGATCTTATTAAATTTTTTAAAGATACTAATCAGGCATTTGATTTAATTGAAATCCCTTTACCTACAAGAAAAAAAATTAATAATAAGAATATTATTAGCTCATATATAAATTTTTATTTCAGTAAAAATAAAATTATCTTACCTAAATTCAATGTTAAGGAAGATAATGAGGTAAAATTAACTTTTGAAAAGTTATTTCCAAATCGAGAAATTATTATGTTGGAAACAGAAAATATAAATTATGGTGGAGGAAATATTCATTGTATAACAATGAATGTACCAAAAATATGAAAGTAAAAGTAGCAACATCACAATTTAAGGCACTTAAAGGAGACTTTGATGCTAATTTAAATAAAGCAATTAGTTTAGTTGAAAAAGCTTCAAATGAAAATGTTGATATTTTACTTCTGCAAGAATTATTTCAAGATCATTATTTTTGTTCAACAAAAAATGATAAATTTTTTGATCTTGCTATTGATTTTCCTTCTCATCCCATGTTCGAAAAACTATCTAATATTTGTAAAGATAAAAAGATTTCATTACCAATTAGTTTTTTTCAAAAAAAGGAAAATAAATTTTTTAACTCTTTAGTTATGATTGATTCATTAGGTAAAATAAGTGAAGTTTATAATAAATCTCACATCCCTGAAGGGCCTGGATATAATGAGAAGTATTATTTTGAAAAAGGCAACACAGGCTTTATGGTTTTTGACACCCCTCTGGCAAAAGTTGGCTGTGCAATTTGTTGGGATCAGTGGTTTCCTGAATGTGCAAGAATATTAACATTGAAAGGTGCAGATTTAATTTTATATCCATCAGCAATTGGTTCTGAGCCACACATGCCTGAATTAAATTCAAAAGATCATTGGATTAATACAATGGTAGGACATGCTGCTGCAAATCAAATCCCTATAATAACTTCAAATAGAATAGGGAAGGAGGTCGAAGCAGATATTGAATTAAATTTTTATGGTAATTCATTTATATTGGATCATCTTGGAAATGTAATAAATCGTATGAATGATAAGGATGAGGGAATAATAACTGCGACTTTAGACTTGTTAATTTCAAGAGAATATAGAAAATTATGGGGTAACTTTAGAGACAGAAGGCCCGATCTATATAAAAAAATTCTCGATTTTTAATTTATTTTATTTAATGTATTTTTTATTTAGGAGGGGAATAATGCTTAAGTATTTTATATCTCTATTAGTTTTAATTTCTTTTTCAGCTCAGGCTAAAGAAGAATTATTTATTTACAATTGGTCTGACTATATTGCCGAAGATACAATTGAAAATTTCGAAAATGAATTTGGCATTGATGTAACTTATGATGTGTTTGATTCAAACGAAGTTCTTGAAGCTAAACTTTTAGCTGGTGGTTCAGGTTATGATATTGTGGTGCCTTCAGGCTCTTTTTTAGAAAATCAAATCAAGGCTGGAGTTTTTCAAAAACTTGATAAGGCTCAACTTTCAAACATTGGTAATTTAGATCCCGATGTACTAGCAAAAATTGATGCACATGATCCAGGAGGTCAATACTCAATAAATTATATGTATGGTACTACAGGTATTGGCTATAATACTGATAAAGTTGATGAAAATGATATTACAAGTTGGAGCATTTTGTTTGATCCAGCTATTGCATCAAAATATGCAGATTGTGGAATCGCAATGTTGGATGCTCCTACAGAGGTTATGGAAATCGCTTTAAAATACGTTGGAAAAGATCCTTATACAGAGGATGAGAAAGATTATGAGGTTGCTCTTGAAATGTTACAGCAAATAAGACCTTACATAAGATATTTTGATTCTTCTCAATATATCGATGATTTAGCAAATGGAGAGATCTGTTTAACTATGGGTTGGTCAGGTGATGTTTTTCTAGCTGCAGATGAAGCTGCAGATGGAGTAGAAGCTTGGTACTCAATTCCATCTGAAGGAACTGTAATATGGTTTGATATGATGGCTATTCCAGCTGATGCAAAAAATGTTGAGAATGCACACAAATTTATAAATTATATTTTAAGACCTCAAGTTGCTGCTGATATTACAAATTACGTTTGGTATTCAAATCCAAATAAAGCAGCCAATGAACTAGTTGATCCTGAAATTTTTGAAGATCCTGCTATTTATCCAGATGAAGCAACTTTAAGTATGCTTTTTGCTGATACTGCAGACTCGCCGAAAAAATCTAAATTATCAACTAAATATTTTAATAAGTTTAAAGCAAATTAAAAAATATACTTCATTTCAGCACTAATATATTAATATTAGTGCTGATTTAAGATGGATAATAATTTTCTTGTAATTGAAAATATTTCTAAATCATTTGGAGATAACAAAGTTTTAGAAAATATTAATTTAAATATTTCAAAATCTGAATTTTTTGGTCTCTTAGGATCATCGGGCTCAGGCAAAACTACCTTACTAAGAATACTAGGTGGATTTGAGAAGCCAGATACAGGACGTGTAATACTCGACGGAACGGACATAACAAACCTTGAACCTTTTGAAAGACCATTAAATTATATGTTTCAATCGTATGCTCTATTTCCTCACATAAACGTATTTAATAATTTAGCTTTTGGAATAAAAGAAAATTTTACCCAAAAAGAAATTGAAATAAACGTAAGAAATATTGCCGAACTTTTATCTATTGAACATTTATTAAATAGAAGAATTAAGCAATTATCAGGAGGAGAGCAGCAACGAGTTGCCCTTGGAAGGTGCTTAATTAAAAAACCTAAGTTATTATTATTAGATGAGCCTCTTGCAGCACTAGATAAAAAACTAAGATCAAAAACGCAATTAGAGTTAACAACACTCCAAAAGAAACTAAAAATTACATTTGTTTTTGTCACCCATGATCAGGAAGAAGCAATGTCCTTATCTGATAGAATGGCAATAATGAAGAATGGTCTTATTTTGGAATGCTCTAGCCCTGAAGAGATTTATGAAAATCCTAAAAGTCTTTATACTGCCAATTTTATAGGAATTGCAAATATAATTGAGATTTATAAGAAAGATGAAAATTTTTATTCTGATGATTTAGGTATAAATTTTAAATTAAACAAAGAATTAAAAAATACAAAAACTAATATTTTACTAAGACCAGAGAAAATAAAAATACAATCAATGAATAATTTGAAAACCAGTTCATTTAATTCCTTTAGTGGAGAAATTCTAGAAAAATCATATTTGGGAAGTTTTACACGTTATGAAATTAAAATTAAAAATATGATAATTTCAGTTTTAGATCAGAATTTTAACTCCAACTCAAATTATAATTTCCCAAAAGGGGAGAAAGTCATTTGTAGTTGGGAAAGTGAATCAATCAAGGTTTTAGAGGATTAATTGAAAAATAAATTATTTGAAAAATATTTTGTTTTTAGCCCTTATTTTTGGCTTGTTCTATTTTTTTTTATACCATTAGCTATAATTTTTAAAATATCAATTTCGGTATCAGAATGGGGGATGCCTCCTTATCAAGATATTTTTCTTTTTGATAATGGATTTAAGATCAATACTACATTTGAAAACTATGTTTATATATTTAGTGATTATTACTACATTGGATCTTTTGTAAACTCTTTGATACTAGCTCTAATATCTACTTTTTTTTGTTTACTTATTGGGTTCCCATTAGCTTTTTATATTGCGACTTCAAATATCAGTTTAAGAAATATCCTATTAGTTTTAGTAGTTATTCCATTTTGGTCATCATTTTTATTAAGAGTATATGCATGGAAAATAATTTTACAGAATAATGGAATTTTAAATGTAATACTTCTAAACCTAGGCATAACATCAGAACCACTTCAATTATTATACAATCAATATGCTGTCATCATGGGAATTGTATACACTTATTTACCTTTGATGATTTTACCACTCTATGGATACTTAAATAAATTTGACTTAAATTTAATTGAAGCATCAAAAGATTTAGGATTAAATCGTATTAAAACCTTTTTTAAAGTTATTCTTCCTTTGTCTGTTCCAGGAATTGTTGCTGGATCTTTATTAGTTTTTATACCTGTTGTTGGAGAATTTATTATACCTGAAATGTTAGGTGGTAGTGATAGATTGTATTATGGAAAAATATTATGGGAGGAATTCTTTGTTAATAGAAACTGGCCAGGTGCTAGTGCTTTAGCTTTTAGTGGAATTATTATTTTGGTTTTGCCAATTGTTATTTTTCAAATACTTTATTCTCGTTGGAGTCAAAAAAATGAAATCTAGCTTAATCAAAAGTACAGTTATTTTTTTAGGTTTATTTTTTTTATATTTCCCAATTTTAGTTTTAATTTTTTACTCATTTAATGAAAATAAGAGAGTAATGGTTTGGAAAGGATTTTCTTTAAGATGGTACAATGAATTATTTAATAATGAACAAATAATTGAGGCATTTATTATTAGTATTAAAATTGCAGCTTTGTCTGCAACTTTTGCAACAATTTTAGGAGTTATGATTGGATATTCACTTGTAAGAATAAGAAAAATTCCTTTTAAATCATTTTATATTTTTCTTTCTTCAACACCTTTGGTTTTACCAGAATTAATTTTAGGTCTTTCAATGTTGCTTTTTTTTATAAGCTTAAATAATGTAATTGGATTTCCATCATCTAGAGGACAATTAACTATTTTTATATCGCACGTTACTTTTTGTATTGCATTTGTCGCAATTATTATTCAAGCAAGATTAACTGACTTTAACAAAAATATTGAGGAAGCTGCGATGGATCTAGGCTATAATTATACCAAGGTACTCTATAAGATAACTTTACCAATAATTTTGCCTTCTATTATTGCTGGTTGGTTATTAGCTTTTACAATTTCTTTAGATGATCTAGTTGTTGCGAGTTTTACTACTGGGCCTGGAGCTAACACATTGCCAATTGTAGTTTTTTCTAAAGTTAGATTAGGATTGAGTCCTGAAGTAAACGCATTATCAGCAATTTTAATGCTAGCTTTAATAATAATTGGTTTATTTTATTTTTATTTTAATAAAAAATTTAAACATTAAGTAATAAATATTCTCGCTCCCAAGAACTTATTACTGATAAATAAGCTTGATACTCAACTCTTCTTATCGCAGCAATCGACCTTACAAATTTTTCATTAAATATAGATTTTATATCTTCATCATTTTCAAAAAGAGTTAATGATTCATCCATATTTTTAGGCAGATTAGAATTTTTATCTTTAAAAGCACTATCTTTGGTTTCTGGATTTGGTTTTAAATTGTTTTTCATTCCTAAATATCCTGACGCTAAATTAGCAGCAAAAACTAGATATGGATTTGTATCAGATCCAGGAATTCGATTTTCAATACGTATATTCCTTTCCTCAATTGATGGAATTCTAAAACCACAACTTCTATTACCTATTCCCCATTTAACATTTTTAGGAGCACCCCAAGTTGCAAACAATCTTCTAAATGAATTTATATTTGGAGCGTATATTGGCATTAATAATGGAGTATATTTTTCCAATCCACCTAAATAATTTTTCATTTTTTTTGAAATTTTAGATGATTCATTAAAAAAAATATTTTTATTTTTTTCATTATATATCGATTGATGTATGTGCATTGCACTACCAGGTTGGTTCTCCATAGGTTTTGCCATAAATGTTGCATGAAGTTTATGTTTCAACGCCGACTGTCTTAGAGTTCGTTTAAATAAAAATACCTGGTCTGCTAGATCTAAAGGATCACCATGCTGAAAATTAATTTCCATCTGAGCTGAACCAGATTCATGGTTAATAGTATCAATTTCAATATTTTGTGCTTCACAATAATTATATACATCTTCAAAAAGATGATCAAATTCGTTAACAGCATCTATTCCTAAGGCTTGCTTACCTGTTTCTTGTCTGCCTGATTGACCCACTGGCACTTCAAGGGGATAATCTGAGTCAGCATTAGGTTTTACTAAATAAAATTCTAATTCTGGTGAAACAATTGGAGTTAATTTATCTTTTTTATAAAGTTTAAGAATATTTTTTAGAGCATTCCTACTAGAATTTATAACATCATCTCCATTAAGATTTATTGCATCGCAGATAATTTGTGCAGTAGGGTCGTCGTACCATGGCACTACTCTCATTGTATCAAAATCTGGTTTTAAAATTACATCAATGTCAGTTGGATTGTAAACACTTCTTGGTAAAGCACCAGCAGAGTCCTCAGTTGCATAATCTCCTGATATGGTTTGAATAAAAGTTGATTGTGGTAATCTGTGACTTTCATCTTCCAGTCCTTTTAAAAATTTATTTGTCGGTAAAATTTTTCCCCTTGCTATACCCCCAAGATCTGGAACTAAACATTCAACTTCTGTAATAGAGTTTTCCTGAAACCAATTTTGAAATTTTTCAATCATATTGAGACTGTTTGTTTACTAATTATTATTAAACCATTAAAGATAAGTTAATGTTTACTACAAAAAAAAGGACCTTTAATCAACATGATAATGAAAAAGAAAGTTTTTATAAATATTCAGCACCTAATTTTTCTAATCAAAGTAAATTAAATGGGAATATTTCAACTGATGTATGTATTATTGGAGGTGGTTTAACAGGTATTTCTGCAGCATTAAATTTATCTAATCAAGGTTTATCAATAACGATTTTGGAAGCAAATAAAGTTGGCTCTGGTGCTTCTGGTAGGAATGGCGGTCAACTAGGAATTGGAATGAGAAAAGATCAATTCTACTTAGAAAAAAAATTTGGTATTGAAAAAGCAAAATTTTTTTGGAAAATTGGATTAGATGCTGTTTCAAATGTAGTTAATTTAATTGAAAAATACAAAATTGATTGTGCGCTTAGACAAGGCGTTCTTCATGTAGGCAACACAAAAAAAGATTATAAATATTTTCAAGATGAAATTGAGCATATGCAGAAAAATTATAGTTATAATAACTATGAATACTTTGATCACAATTCAATAAGAGATGAAGTTAATAGTGACAGATATTTTTCTGGAATGCTTTTAAAGGATTCTTATCATTTAAACCCATTAAAACTGACATATGGTTTAGCAGAACAGTGTTTAGCAAATGGTATAAATATATATGAAAATTCTCCAGCTGATAAAATTGTTGATAATCAAAAAGAAGTTATAATTCACTCTGGAAAAAATATTATTAAAGCTAAGAAAGTAATTATTGGTTGCAATGGTTATCTTGATAATCTTTTAGGATCAAAAAGAAATTATTTTATGCCTATAAATAATTATATTATTGCAACTGAACCTCTCGGAAAAGATCTAGCAAGTAAATTAATCAAAAGAAATTGTGGCGTAATAGATTCTAGATTTATGATTGATTATTATAGATTTTCAGAAGACTACAGACTTCTTTTTGGAGGACCTGAAACAATTACATCTCATTTTGTAAAAGATGCAAAGAGTTTTGTCTCTAAACGAATGTATAAAGTTTTTCCTGAATTAAAAAAATTTAAAATTGAATTTTCTTGGGGAGGTACCTTGGCAATATCAATTAATAGATTACCTATTTTTGGAACTATAATGAATCAAAAGTTATATTATGCTCATGCTTACTCTGGGCATGGGTTAGCTATGAGTATTATGGGAGGAAAAATGGTAGCTGAAAAAATTTTAAATAAATCAAATAATTTTGATATGTTTGAGCAAATTAATCATTTTAAAATTCCAGGTGGCAACATGTTTAGAAGACCATTGTATTCTTCAGCCATTATTTATTATAGGTTAATGGATTATTTAAATAGATTGTAATTACTTAATTGCTCTTCTTAATCTGTCATTTATAGTTTTGCCAAGCCCTTTATCAGGTATTTCTACTACAGCAATTTTTTTGCATCTACTTTGATCTAATTTATGTAGATAATGATAAAAATTTTTTGCTGCTTCATTTAAATTTTTTTTATTACTCAAATTTAAATTAATTATTTTAGACTTTAATTTATTATTGCCAAAATTTAATAAACCTTCATTTTTTAGTATTCTCTTAGCATTCATTCTTATTGGCTTTAAAGTTGAGTAATGTTTTTTTAAATTACCAGGAGAAATAGATGATTTCTTTTTAATTTTTACTTTTGCATATTTATTTAGCTCTTCAACAGTTATGCTGCCATATCTTAATACTTCAATTTCATTATTGGTATCAATTCTAACAACTGTGGACTCTAGTCCATGAGAAGACTGTTTATCTTTTAAAACAAATATTTTTTTTACTAGAATAGGATCGATATCCATAATATTGGTTACGGAAGTTCTTTCTGACAGATTAGCGCTAGGGGCTGCAATAGGTAGGTCAAATAAAGTAATTAATTTTTTAGCCAACTTATTACTGGGAATTCTGCAGCCAACTAAAGTTGAGTTGTTAGAGACTAATTTTGATATTTTAGAATTTTTCTTTTTTTTTAATATTATTGTTAAAGGACCAGGCCAGAATGTTGAACCTAATATTTTTTCAAATTTATTTAAAATAAAATATTTTTCTATTTGTTTAATACTTTTAAAGTGACAGATAATTGGATTACTTCGCGGTCTTTTTTTTACTTTAAAAATAGATTTTACAGCCTCATCATTTGTTGCATCTGCTCCAAGACCAAATACTGTTTCTGTGGGAAATATTACAAGTTCTCCACTGCTTAATAATTTTTTTGCAATATCTAACTTATTTTTTTTCATATTTTTTTATAAAATGTTTCCATCTATCTTTAAAATAGTTATTATCAATACTTGTATATGGGAAAAGTTATAGCATTTTCGAATCAAAAAGGTGGTTCAGGTAAATCGACTCTTTCAGCAAATTTATCAGTTTTGTGGAGCAATAGTGGTTACAAAGTAGCTGTTATAGATGCTGATGCACAAAAAAGTCTATCATATTGGCTTGAAGCAAGAAAATCTTATTATGGTGAAGATGATATTGGAATAACTCAATTAAATTTTGATATAAGGAATTTAATAGATGAAATTAAAGCCATAAAAAGAAAGTACGACTTTATAATAATTGATAGCCCTCCATCTATAACTTTTGAAACAATGCAGGTTGTAAAAGCTTCTGATAGAGTATTTGTTCCAGTACAACCAAGTCCAGTAGACTTAATGGCTACACTTCCTTTTTTAAAAATTGCAAAACAAGAAAGAAAAAATCCAATAATTATTCTTAATAGAGTGATGCCGAGAGCAAAATTAACTGACGCAATGATTTTGCGTTTAAGATATGCTGGTGCTAAAATTGCTCGCTCCCGACTGTCTAGCAAGGTATTATTTGCAGAAACATTCTCAGTTGGAAGGGGTGTGGTAGATATAAGTGTTACATCAGATGCTTCAAAAGAAATAATTAATGCTGGAAACGAAATTTTAAGAAATTTCTAACTTAATGTCTGATATCACAACTGTTATACTTGCTGCAGGCAATAGTACGAGATTTAAAGCAAGTAAATCGAAGCTTGTTTATCCATTATGCGGGTTACCAATTGTTTCACATATTTTTAATATCGCAAAAAAAATATCTGGTAAAAATATATTAGTTGTATCTAATGAAAAAAATAAAGAAGAATTAAAGTTAATATTAAATACCTCAAAGTTAGTTGTTCAAAAAAAACAAAAAGGAACCGCTGATGCAATTGAGCAAGTTAAAAAATATGTTAAATCAAAAAATATTTTAATTTTATTTGGTGATACACCTTTAGTTGAAGTTAAAGATATAAGAAAACTAGTAAGTAAATTTAAAAAAAGTAAAGCGAAAGCTTCGTTAATTGCATTTAATACTTTAGAGCCACATGGTTATGGTAGGTTATTATTAAATAACAACTACGTTGAAGAAATAATTGAGCAAATCAATTTAAAACCTGAACAAAAAAAAATCAATTTATGTAATTCTGGTATTTTGATAGCAAATACTAAATTATTATTTGATAATTTAAAAAATATTAAAGAAAATAAAATTAAAAAAGAAAGATATCTTCCTGATATATGCAAAATTTTTTCAAAAAAAAATATTCCTATCAATTATATTGAGTGCAATAAAGAAACAATGTTGGGCATAAATACATTGGATGATTTTAATGTTGTACAAAATATCTTGCAAAAAAAATACGTAAAAAATTTTATAAAAAATGGAGTCAATTTTTTAAAACCCAATACTTGTTATTTAAGCTATGACACCAAAATTGAACCTACTGTTACAATTGAAAGCAATGTTACAATAAAGGCAAAAACAATTATAAAAAAAGGCTCAATAATTAAAAGTAATTCATACTTAGAAGAGGTTACAATAGATGAAAATTCACATATTGGTCCAAGTGCTAGATTAAGACCAAAAACAAAAATCGGAAAAAAATCAAAGATTGGTAACTTTGTTGAAATAAAAAATTCTAAAATTGGAAATAATGTTTCTATTGCTCATCTTTCATATGTTGGAGATTCAGAAATAGGAAATAATGTGAATATAGGTGCTGGCACAATAACTTGTAACTATGATGGAAAGAAAAAACATAAAACGATAATAAAAGATAATGTATTTATAGGTTCAAACACATCACTAATTGCTCCAGTTGTAATTGAGTCTAAATCTAGAATTGGCGCAGGTAGTGTTATCACTAAAAATATTCCCAAAAATTCACTTGCTATTGAAAGATCAGCCTTAAAAATTCTAAGAAATAAAAGATCTAAATAATAACCCTTGTTTCAAGATATATTAGGGTTTATGAGCCTTTTCAAATTATGAGCGATAAATGGTCACCAAATAGTTGGAGAAATAAAAATGGTCTTCATATGCCTAACTATCAGAATGAAGATCATCTAAATAAAACTCTAAATGAAATTTCTAAATATCCACCTTTAGTTTTTGCTGGAGAAGCGAGACTATTAAAAAAGAAACTTGGAGAAGTTTCAAACGGAAATGCTTTTTTATTACAAGGTGGAGATTGTGCAGAAAGTTTTGCAGATTTTCATCCAGATAATATTAGAGATACATTTAAAGTTATTTTACAAATGGCTGTTGTATTAACGTTTGGCGCTTCTTGTCCAATTGTTAAAGTAGGAAGAATTGCTGGACAGTTTGCAAAGCCAAGATCATCTGCCACAGAAGTTATTAATGATTTAGAACTTGAGTCTTATAAAGGCGATATAATTAATGGGATAGACTTCAATCAAAAAGACAGAGATCCTAATCCAGATAGATTAATTCAGGCCTACAATCAGTCTGCATCTACACTTAATCTTTTAAGAGCTTTTTCTCAGGGTGGTTTTGCCAATTTAAATAAAATACATCAATGGAACCTAAATTTTGTTAAAGGTGAGAATGCTGCTAAATTTAGAGAGATATCTTCTAGAATTGACGAATGCTTATCTTTTATGGAGGCATGTGGAATAAATGGAAACAGTGTAAGACAATTAAATGAAACAGACTTCTTTACAAGTCATGAAGCTTTACTTCTTCAATATGAGGAAGCATTAACACGAATAGATAGTACTTCAGGTAAGTGGTACGATGTTTCAGCTCACATGTTGTGGGTAGGTGACAGAACACGACAACTTGATGGAGCACATATTGAATTTTTAAGAGGTATTGAGAACCCTATAGGTATTAAAGTGGGTCCAAGCACAAAGACAGAAGAACTATTAAAGATATTAGATGTGTTGAATCCAAATAATGAAGCTGGAAAAATAACGCTGATATGTAGAATGGGTCATGAAAAAGTTAGTGGAATACTTCCAAAAATAATTAGATCAGTTAATTCAGCTGGTAAAAATGTTGTTTGGACTTGTGACCCCATGCATGGAAATACTATCAAATCTAACACGGGTTTTAAAACTAGGCCATTAAAAGATATAATTTCTGAAATTCAGCAATTTTTTCAAATTCACAGAAGCGAAGGAACATATCCAGGCGGCGTACATTTAGAAATGACTGGTCAAGATGTTACAGAATGTATGGGAGGTCTTCAAGAAATAACAGATGAAGATCTAAAAAATAGATATCATACATATTGTGATCCGAGACTAAATGCCTCGCAGTCTCTAGAATTGGCTTTTTTATTATCAGATTTTTTAAAAGAAGAAAAATTGTTCTCAAAGCAATCTTCAAATTTATAAATTTATATTTATATATTACTTATGAATTCAAAAGATAAGATCGTATACATTTCTAATTGGATTAAAGATTACGCTAAATCTATAAATAATCATCCAACTACCCTAGTAATAGGAGTGTCAGGAGGAGTGGACTCAGCTCTTACTAGCGCCTTATGTGCTCAAACTGGTTTAAAAACTATAGCTGTTTCAATGCCTATTAAGCAAAATTCATCACAACATGATTTAAGTTTAAGACATTTAGAATTTTTAGAGCAAAATTACCCAAATGTAGAAACAAAAATAATCGAGCTAGATAATGTTTTTAAAACATTTCAAAATACGATGCAAAATTTTGATAGTGAGTTAGCTTTTGCAAATTCAAGATCTAGACTAAGAATGGTAACTCTATACCAAATAGCTCAAAGTAATAATGGTATAGTTGTTGGTACTGGAAATAAAGTTGAAGATTTTGGTGTTGGATTTTATACAAAATATGGTGATGGAGGTGTAGATATATCGCCAATAGCAGATTGTACTAAAACTGAGGTGTGGGAATTAGCTGAAGAAATTGGGGTTATAAAAGATATTATTAGCGCAGCACCGACAGATGGTTTATGGGATGATAGTAGAAATGATGAAAGCCAGCTTGGTCTTTCATATAAGCAATTAGAAGAAGCAATGGAAAATAAGTCTAGTGAATACTACAGTAGATACGAAGAAATTAGAAAGCCAAATCTTCATAAGATGAAGCCTATTCCTGTTTGCGAAATTCCTAAAGAATAATATGAAGTGTAGGTTCGCTCCTAGCCCTACAGGAAAAATACATATCGGTAATGCTAGATCAGCAATTTTGAACTGGATTTTTTGTCAAAAAAATCAAGGTGAGTTTGTATTAAGAATTGATGATACTGATACCAATAGGAGTTCTAAAGAATTTGAGAAAAGTATCAAAGATGATCTTAAATGGCTTGGATTAAATTGGAGTTACACTTTTAATCAGTCCTCTAGACAGCATATTTACAATGAGAAAATCCAAATTCTAAAACAAAAGAAAAGACTTTATCCATGTTTTGAAACAGAAGAGGAATTAGCTTTAAAGAAAAAATCTTTGTTATCATCTGGGAAACCACCTATTTATGATAGATCATCATTAAATCTAAGTGATGAAGAAGTAGAAAAAAAAATAGAATCTGGAATCCAAACCCATTGGAGATTCAAATTAGATCATGAAAATATTGGTTGGAAAGATATCATTAAAGGAGATGTTTCATTTGATGCAAAAAATTTGAATGATCCTGTTTTAATTAGAGCTGATGGAACATTGTTATACCATTTACCTTCAGTCATTGATGATATTGAAGAAAAAATTACGCATATTATTAGAGGGGAAGATCACATTGCTAATACTGCTTATCATATTCAAATTTTTAATGCTCTTGAATCTTCTATTCCATCATTTGCTCATCATCCATTCTTAGTCGATGAAACTGGTAAGGGTTTTAGCAAAAGACTTGGCAGTCTTTCAATTGAAAATTTTAGAGACGAAGGATACGAAAATATATCTTTACTTAATTATTTTCTTTTTATTGGTTCGAGCAGTAATATTGATCCAATCAAAGATTTAAATGAAATAGTAAAAAAATTTGATATTCAAAACTTATCTAGATCTTCTGCTAAATTTTCAATTGAATCCTTAAGAAATCTTAATGAAAATACTATTAAATTATTTAGTTATAATGAGATTAGTCATAAGTTAAAAAACATAAAATCTAATTTTCAAAAAGAGAGTTTTTGGCGTTTTATTAAAAATAATATTTCATTTGTTAATCAAGCTAAAGAATGGGAAGAAGTAATTACAAAAATAAATAATGCTAAAGATTTAAATATTGATGATAGTTTTATTAATACGGCAGTTGATGAATTACCCGAGGGTCCTTTTGATGAAACAACATGGGATCATTGGACATCAAAAATTAACAAAAAAACTGGGCTTAAAGGAAAAGATTTATTTATGCCTTTGAGGTTAATTTTGACAGGAAAATCTCATGGACCCGAATTAAAATATCTACTACCATTATTTGATAGAGACGAAATCTTGCAAAAACTTGGAAAAATCTAGTAAATTTTAATTTATACTCTATTAGCGATCTAGTAATTATGGAAGATAAAGTATATTTATTCGATACCACACTTAGAGATGGTCAGCAAACAACAGGAGTTAATTTTTCTGTTAGTGATAAAATGAATATATCCCAACATCTTGATGATTTAGGAATAGATTACATTGAAGGTGGATGGCCTGGAGCAAATCCTACCGATAATGATTTTTTTTCTAGAAATACAAAATTTTCAAAAAGTAAATTGACTGCCTTTGGTATGACAAGAAGACCAGGTAGAAGTGCAGATAACGATCCAGGATTAAATGCACTTATTAATTCAAGCGCAAGTTGTGTTTGTATTGTAGGTAAATCATCATCATTTCACGTAAAAAACGCTTTAGAAATATCTGAAGATGAAAATTTAAAAATGATCAGTGATAGTATTCAATCAATAAAAAATAAAAACAAAGAGTCAATTTTTGATGCAGAACATTTTTTTGATGGCTTTAAAGAAAATAAAGAGTTTGCATTGAATTGTATTAAAGCAGCGTATGACGCTGGTGCAAGATGGGTTGTGCTTTGTGATACAAATGGGGGAACTCTTCCAGATGAAATTTACAATATTGTTTCAGAAGTAGTAAAAGTTATACCAGGTCAAAATGTTGGTATACATGCTCACAATGATACTGACAATGCAGTTGCAAATGCATTAGCAGCTATTAATGCTGGAGCAAGACAGATACAGGGAACAATTAATGGTTTAGGAGAAAGATGTGGAAATACTAATTTAATTTCCTTAATTCCATCTTTGGTTCTAAAAACAAAATATAAAACAAATATTTCAAAAGATAAGTTAAAAAATTTAATTCATATTTCTAGAACATTAAACGATATTCTAAACATGCCTTCAAGAAAAAATGCTCCATATGTTGGAGATCATGCTTTCTCTCATAAAGGTGGATTACATGCATCTGCCATAGAAAAAAATTCTTCAACTTATGAACATATTAAACCAGAAATTGTTGGTAATTCTAGAAACGTAGTAATTTCAAATCAGGCAGGAAGATCTAATATATTAAATCAATTAAATAAGATTAATATTGATCTACCTAAAAATGAAATCAACAATATCTTAGAGATTATCAAGGAAAAAGAATCAGAAGGATATTCATTTGATACTGCTTTAGCTAGTTTTGAACTATTAGTAAGACGTTATCTTGGTCATTTTGAGGATTTTTATAATTTAGAAAAATTTAGAGTCACAGATGAAAGAAGATGGAATGCTAAAGGTGAAATTGTTACTGAAGCAGAGGCTACGGTATTTTTAAAAGTTAAAGATTCAAATATGATGACAGTGGGTACTGGAAATGGTCCAGTAAATGCTATTGATAGTGCATTAAGAAAAGCCCTAATTGATTATTATCCTGATCTTAAAGATTTAAAGTTAACTGATTACAAAGTTATGATTCTTTCATCAGAAAAAGGTACTGGCGCTATTACAAGAGTTTTAATTGAATCATCTGATTCCACTAATACACATTGGACAACTATTGGCGTATCTCCAAATATTATTGATGCATCTTATAGCGCTATTTTTGATAGCATTACATTTAAGCTCTTAAATGATTTAAAGAATAAAAATTGACTCCAAAAAATCCAAGCATAATTTTAGTTAGACCCCAACTTCCTGAAAACATTGGAATGGTTGCTCGTGTTATGCACAACTTTGGTTTAAAAGATCTAATTATTGTTTCGCCAAGAGATAAATGGTTAAATAATAAATCAATAAATGCAGCAAAAAAAGCAACGAAAATTATTAAGAATATTAAAGTTTATGATGATTTAGAAATTGCACTTTCTAATTTTTCTTATGTTGTGGCCACAACGAATAGAAGAAGATATTTGGAAAAAAATTCTACTAACGATTTTAAATTCATTAAAAGAAAAATTATTGCTAATAAAAAAACAGCAATACTTTTTGGTCCTGAAAATTCAGGACTTTCAAATGAGGATTTGAGATTATCTGATATTATTTTTACTATTGAAACAAGTAGTAAAAGTAATTCATTAAATCTTTCTCATGCAGTTACTGTTTTAAGTCATAAATTATTTGAATTGAATAATTTAAAAATTACTAATTCTATTTCAATTCAAAAAGATAATATTAGTAAATATCAATTATCTAAATTCTTAAATTATGTGATTGAGAAACTTGAAAATAAAAAATTTTTTACTCCAAGTGAAAAAAAAGAAAGTATGAAAAATAATATTTATAGTATTTTCACAAAAATCCCTCTCACAAAGAAAGAATTGCAGACATTATGGGGAATTACTAAAAAACTTAATAAATAAGCCAAAAATTGAGTATATTAAATTTGACATAGTACTTTAAATCACTATATACCCCTCATAATAATGACAAAAAGACATAACGCTAAATACAAAATTGATAGAAGGTTAGGTGTTAACTTATGGGGGAGACCTAAAAGCCCTTTTAATAGAAGAAACTCAAAGCCTGGTCAGCATGGTGTTCAAGGACAAAGAAAGAAACTATCAGATTATGGAAATCAGTTATTTGCTAAGCAAAAACTTAAATTTTATTACGGTGATTTAACTGAAAGACAATTTAGGAATATTTTCAAAAAAGCTTCTAATATTAAAGGTGATACAAGTCAGATTTTAATTGAACTTTTAGAAAGAAGATTAGATGCTACAGTTTATAGAATGAAATTTGTACC
Organism: uncultured Alphaproteobacteria bacterium; assembly: GCA_902519435.1. The sequence continues at coordinate 12,704 of CABYKC010000006.1, read as the reverse complement.
TACAATTTTTTCTGCAAGACAGCTAGTTAATCATGGTCATGTAAAGGTCAATGGAAAAAGAGTGAACATTCCATCTTTTAGTGTTAGCGACGGAGATGAAATCTCAATAAAAGATAAAAGTAAAGAAATTAACTTAATTGTAGAATCAATTAGTTCTCAAGAAAGAGAAATTCCAGAATACTTAGAAGTTGATGTAAAAGAGTTGAAAGGTCGTTTTTTAAGAGCGCCTCTAATTCATGATGTTCCTTATCCTGTAACTATGGAACCTAATTTAGTTATTGAGTATTATTCAAGATAATTTCTTTTTTATAACTATCATAAATATAAATTATTATTCCTATCCAAATAATTATAAATGATATTAACTTAATTTGTAAAATTTCTTCATTAAGAATAAATACTGAAGTTATAAAATGAAATGTTGGTGCTAAGTAAAATAAAACTCCCGCTAGACCTAATTGAATAAATTTTAAGCCCAAATTAAAAAATAATAATGGAAAAATTGTTACAGCTCCTGTTAGAATTAAAAATAATGATGTCTTCAAATCAATACTAAAGATACTATTTTCATTTTGCCAAAATAAATAAACTAAGTAGGGGATAGATATTAAAGATATTATGAAAGTCTCATAAAGTAAACCAATTGAAGGATTAACATTAACTTGTTTTCTTAATAATCCATATATTGCCCATGAGGTTCCAATCCAAAATATTAGGAATGGAAATTGATTTAAATTAATAAATAAGAATAATATACCTAATAACATAAGACATACAGATGCAAATTTAGGCTTAGTAATTTTCTCATTTAAAAAAAAATAACCAAGAATAATACTGATCATTGGAGTAATAAAGTAACCCATTGATGCATCCTGAACTCTTTCTTGTCCTACAGAATAAATAAAACCTGCCCAGTTACCTGCAATAAGAAAAGCTGTAATTGTTAAAAGAAAAAGTTTTTTTTTAAATTTAAATATTTCTATAAAATCATTTATATTTGAAATTAAAATTAATAATAAAAATAAAAAAATAAATGACCAGAAACCTCTGTGAGCTACAACTTCAATAGTCTCAACGTGATTTAATTCATTAAAAAAAAGGGGTTGTGGAAGCCCCCAAAAAATTGCTGCAATACAGGAAAATATTACACCTTTAGAAAATTTATTATTTAACAAACTAGGACGGGTTTACGTCTATTCCATTTGTATTGAATAATTCTAGTAATTCACCACTTTCAAACATTTCAGTTATGATATCACAACCACCTATAAATTCTTTCTTAACATAAAGTTGTGGTATGGTTGGCCAATTAGAATATGTTTTAATACCTTCTCTCATTTCGTCACTCTCTAATACATTCACACTTCCAAATTTAACACCTACTTTATTTAATATTTCAACTACTCTTGCAGAAAATCCACACATTGGAAATACAGGGGTGCCCTTCATGAAAAGCATTACATCATTTGAGTTAATTTCATTTTCTATATTTTGAGATACATGGTCGTTATTATTCATTATTACTCCGATACAGTTTTTAGCTTAAGTGCGTGCAAATCACTACCCATTTTACCATTAAAAGCATCATAAACCATCTTATGTTGTTCTACTCTTGTTTTTCCAGAAAAGGATTTTGACGTCACTATAGCACTGTAATGATCGCCATCTCCTTTAAGATCTTCAATTTCAACAGTTGCATCTGGTATAGCTTCTTTAATAAATTGTTCAATTTGTTCAACAGTCATTGGCATACCTATAAAATAGTTCAGATATTAAAAAAAATAAAGACTATTTAATTTTATTTTTAAAAATCCAATCTATTTTCTTTAGATCGTTATCATCTTTAATGATTTTTTCGATTTCTTTTGAATTTAATTTTTTGTTTAATTCTTTATTTTTTTGTAAAACTTGAGAAAAATTCTTATTATTATTCCATGTTTCCATGGCACTTTCTTGAACAATTTTGTAGGCTTGTTGTCTTTTCAATCCTTTTTCAATTAGTTTTAACATAATATTGTGAGTTCTATGTAAACCTCTAAGCATATTCAAATTTTTTAACATATTTTTTGGATAGACTTTTAAATTCTTTATAATGCCATTTAAACGACTCAGTGCAAAATCAGTTGCAATTGTAATATCTGGTGTCGTAATTCTTTCAACACTAGAATGACTAATATCTCTCTCGTGCCAAAGTACAACATTTTCTAGTGAAGGTATTACACCACTTCTAATATAACGTGCGATACCTGTTAAGTTCTCACTTAATACTGGGTTACGTTTGTGAGGCATAGCAGAAGAACCCTTTTGCTTAGAAGAAAAACTTTCTTCAACTTCTAATACCTCTGTTTTTTGTAAATTTCGAATTTCCACTGCAAACCTCTCAATAGAAGATGCTAAAATTCCTAGTACTGAGAAAAAATACGCATGCCTATCTCTTGGAATTACTTGAGTTGATACATCTTCAGAATTTAGTTTAAGTTTTTTTGCTACATAATCTTGAACTCGTGGGTCTATAGAATTAAATGTTCCAACAGGTCCAGAAATAGCACAAACAGATATTTCGTTGATCGCCTGATCAAGTCTTTCTAAATTTCTTTTAAACTCAAAATAAAAGGAAGATAATTTTAATCCAAAAGTAATAGGTTCAGCATGTATACCATGACTCCTTCCAATCATTAATGTGTCTTTATATTTTTTAGATTTGATTTTTAAACTTTGAATACATTCTACTAAGCTTTTTCTTATTATTTCAGAAGTTTGCTTTAGTTGCACAGAAAATGAAGTATCAATAATATCACTTGATGTTACACCAAAATGAAAATATTTTGATGAGTCACCAATATATTTGCTTACATTATTAATATAAGCAACAACATCATGTTTTGTTTCTTTTTCAATTTTTTCTATTTCTTTAACATTAAATTTTGCTTTATTTCTTATTTCTTTTGCAGCTTTTTTAGGAATAACGCCTAGCATTGCTTGTTTTTCTGCAATCAAACACTCAATCTCAGTCCAAATTGTAAATTTATTTTCTAATGACCAAATCTTTTCAATTTTAGGTCTATTATATCTAGGTATCATTTAATCTACTTATACATCCTTTATTGGAAAAGATGTATTATTTTTAGATAATGTAAATATTTCATTTCCTTCTTCAGTTATTCCAATTGTATGCTCGAATTGAGCAGATAAAGATTTATCTTTTGTTACAGCTGTCCATCCATCATTTAGTATTTTTGTTTGCCATCCACCTAAATTAATCATTGGTTCAATTGTTAAAAACATTCCAGGTTCTAACATTGGTCCCTCACCTGGTTCTCCAAAGTGTAAAACACTAGGCGGAGTATGAAATTCTTTTCCAATTCCATGACCACAAAAATCTCTTACTACAGAATAACCTTTTCCTTCAGCAAGTTTCTGAATTTTATTTCCAATATCACCAATATGCTTACCAGGTTTAGCTTCACTAATACCAATTAATAAAGATTCATAAGTTATTTTTAAAAATTCATAATTTTTTTTATTTGTCTTGCCTGCAACAAACATTCTGGAACTATCACCATACCAACCATTAAGAATAACTGTTACATCTACATTTACTATATCACCATCAGATAGAATTTTTCTTTCAGAAGGAATTCCATGACAAACAACATGATTTACAGATGTACAAACTGATTTTGGGAAACCTTTATAATTTAAAGGAGCTGGTATTGCTTTGTTTTGAATAATTTGATTATGACATATGTCATTTATTTCTTGAGTACTTATTCCTGGAACAATCTTTTCACTTAAAGAATCTAGAACATCAGCAGCTAAAGAACCAGCCTCCCTCATGTCCTCAAAATCTTTTTTAGTATGTATTGGGATATTGTTGTTTCTCATTTAAAAAATAATTACTTACGATTAATAAATAATATATAGAAAATATCAATTAATCATATGAGTTCTTTTACTGCAGGAGTTATTGTTATTGGCGATGAAATACTTTCTGGTAGAACTCAAGATACAAACTCAAATTATATTGCAAAAAAATTATTAGAAGCCGGTATTAAGTTAGAAGAAGTTATTGTTATTCAGGATGATAAAAAAACAATAATAGAAAATGTTTTAAAATATAGCTCAAAATATTCTTATGTTTTTACTACTGGAGGAATTGGACCAACTCATGATGATATAACTTCAGAAAGTATATCTGCAGCCTTTAATTTACAATATGAAACAAATAAAATGGCTTTTGAGATTCTTGAAAATTATTATCCAAAAGGTGAATTTAATGAAAGCAGGCAAAGGATGGCTAAAATGCCATTTGGTTCAGAGCTTATTTTAAATCCAATGACCGCTGCACCAGGATTTATTGTAAAAAATATCTATGTTTTGCCAGGTGTGCCAGAAATAATGCAAGTTATGTTTGAGGAATTAATGAAAAAAATTAAAAGAGGTAACCCAAAACTTGTTACAACAATTAATACTAATTTATACGAAAGTAAAATTGCAAAAAATTTAAAAAATATTCAAAACAATTATACAAATGCATCAATCGGTAGTTACCCATATTTTAATCTTGCAGCTAAAACAGGCGGTGTTAACATAGTTGTTTCATCATGGGAGATGAAATCTATTAAACCAATAGTTGATGATATAACTAAGATGATTGAATTAAATGGTGGAAAAAGTTCTATAGTTTGATATTAGTCCAGAAATAGGCCTCGTGGTGGAATGGTAGACACAAAGGACTTAAAATCCTTGCCCTTTTGGGAGTGCCGGTTCAAGTCCGGCCGAGGCTACCAATCACTAAATTATGTTTGCTTTTATTACTATTGGAACAAATAATTTAAAAAAATCATCTGCATTTTACAATAAAATTTTAAAACCACTAAAAATTAAAAAAGTTTTATCTCATAATAGATATTTTGGTTATGCTAAAAAAGCAACTCCTAAAAAAATAGAATTATACTTGATTAAACCTCATAACAAAAAAAAAGCAACCATAGGAAATGGTACAATGATTACTTTTAAAGCTAATTCTAAAAAAATTGTTAATGAATTTTATAAAATTGGAATTAGTCTTGGAGCAAAAGACGAAGGTATGCCTGGGCCGAGACATGGTAAAGATTTTTATGCATATTTAAGGGATTTAGATGGCAACAAGATTTGTATTTTTAAAAAAATTTGATCTTAAAAATTAAATTGCTCATTTAAAATTTTATCTTCAATAGAGTGTTTACTATCGAACAATACAGTGCATTTATTTTCATCTGAAGAAACAATATTAACTTTACTTATATCTCTAAATTCAACATTGTCTGCCGTTACGCTTGATGAGCGTTCATCATTATTTAACACTTCAAAATCAATTTTACTAATTTCAGATAACAGAGCACCTCTCCATCTCCTTGGTCTAAAGGCACTGATTGGAGTTAATGCAAGTATATTTGAGTCTAAAGGTAAAATGCTACCGTGCGCAGATAGATTATAAGCTGTACTTCCTGCTGAAGTAGATAACAAAACGCCATCACATATTAACTCTTCCATTTTTACTTTCTCATTTATTTTGATTTTAATTTTTGATGCCAAATGAGTCTGTCTCATAAGAGAAACTTCATTATAAGCATATGCCTCAAAGATCTCATTATTAACACTTTGTGCAGTCATTTTTAATGGTTTAAAGGTAGATTTTTTAGCATTGGTAATCATATCATTTAAATTTTCATTTCTAAGATTATTCATTAAAAAACCAATTGAACCAAAGTTTATTCCAAAAAATGGTTTGTTTAGTTTATTAAAATTATGCAGCGATTTTAATAGCAATCCATCGCCTCCAATTGGAATAATATAGTCAGCATCTTCAACAGAATTTTGCCCAAATAATTCTGTTAATTTTTTTTCTGTATTTTTTGCCTCAGGATTGTTTGATGATAAAAAATGAAATTTCATTACCCACCTGTTACGTTCATGTGTCTTTTCATATATTTATTAATTTTTGCTCCAATCATGAAATCATGTTGTTTTGGTTTAATATTAAGAGCAAACTTAATTTTTTCTTTTATATAATGATCACTATAATCTTTTCTCATTATATTTCTAAAATCAACAAAGTCATTCTGACCAAGGCACATAAAAAGTTTACCGGTGCTTGATATTCTTACTCTATTGCAAGAGGCACAAAAATTATTTGTTAAAGGACTTATAAATCCAATTTTATTAGAAACTAAATCACTAGTATAAAATCTAGCTGGGCCTCCAGTACTGTAATTAATTTTAGAAAATTTATATATTTTATCTAGTTTTTCAAAAGTATCAGATAGTGAGATAAACTGATATTCTCTCGATATATCAGTTTCTTCCATTGGCATTACTTCAATAAATGTAAGATCAATTTTTTTATTACTAGTCCAATTTATTAATTCTTCAATTTCATTCTCATTAAAATCTTTAATTACTACAGTATTAATTTTAATTTTTATGTTGGAATCAAGTGCTGCATTGATTCCATCAAAAACTTTTTCAATATTTCCAAATCTTGTAATTTTATTATATTTTTTGGGATTAATTGTATCTAGAGAAACATTAATCCTATTAACACCATTTAGTTTCAGTTGTTTTGCATATTTTTTTAATAGCGTCCCATTTGTTGTAAGCGTAATCTCTTTGAGATTTGTTTTCTTTTTTTTATTATTTAGTTTTTCGATTAATTTTATAATATCTTTTCTTACTAAAGGCTCACCCCCGGTTAATCTAATTTTTTCTACTCCAAGTTCTATAAAGTTGTCACATAATCTTTCAATTTCTTCTAAAGTGAGTATGTCTTTTCGTGGAAGAAATTGCATTTTTTCTTTCATACAATAAACACATCTCAGATCGCATCTATCTGTAACAGATACTCTTAGATAATTTACTTTTCTTAAATATTGGTCAATTAGTTGCATTTATATTAATTATTTTTAATTCAACTTCTTTAGGGTTAATAGTTTTTTTTCCAACATTTTCAAAATTTATTGTAACGATATTGTTAATACATGATTGCACTTGACCAATTCCCCATTCTTTTTCTTTGCTAACATTTACAACAAAAGTACCTGGTGTAAGATCACCTATATAAAAATCTGACATTTAAAATAAAATTAGCTTATTCTTTTTTCCGCTTTTTCATGCATTTCTTGAGCTTCTAAACTCAATGTTGCAACTGGTCTTGCTTCTAATCTTTTGATACTAATTGGATCGCCTGTTTCATCACAATATCCATATGAGCCATCTTCAATTCTTTGAAGTGCAGCATCAATTTTATTAATAAGTTTTCTTTCTCTATCTCTTGTTCTAAGTTCGAAAGATCTATCTATTTCTTCAGATGCTCTATCAGTTATATCTGGTTTTGCTTCATTCTCATTTTGAAGATTATTTAAAGTTTGAGATGATTCCTTGAGTAAATCTTTTTTCCAACTTATTAATTTTTGCCTAAAATATTCTTTCATTTTGGCATTCATGAATTTTTCTTTCTTAGTTGGTTTATAATTTCTGGGTAATTTAGTCATAATTTTAAAACGTTGCTGATTTATCAAATGATTTTATTTATTCAAGAAATATTGAAATTTTATTAATTACAAAAAATTTATATATTTCAATAATTTAATTAATTTTTTATAAAAGAACAAAAATAGAACTTTTAAAAATAGAACAAAACGTGTACAAGTAAACATGATTTGCAAGAATCTTAATAAAAACATAGGAAATTAATGGAGAAGTTTAATGTCTCAAGCTAAATTAAAAGTAGTTAATAACGAAAATTCAATGGATAAAGAAAACAGAAGTAAATCTCTAGAAGCCGCTGTAAGCTTAATAGAGAAAAATTATGGAAAAGGCTCAATAATGAAATTGGGCTCAAAAACAAACGTAGATATTGAAGCAATATCCACAGGTTCATTAGGGCTTGATATTGCTCTTGGTATTGGAGGAGTTCCAAAAGGGAGAATTATTGAAATATATGGACCTGAAAGTTCTGGTAAAACTACTTTAGCTACTCATATTGTTGCAGAGTCACAAAAACAGGGTGGTAATTGCGCATTTATAGATGCAGAGCACGCTTTAGATCCGGCATATGCGAAGAAATTAGGTGTAAATTTAGAAGAATTATTAATTTCGCAGCCCGATACAGGAGAACAAGGTTTAGAAATTGCTGATTCTTTAATTAAATCTGGAGGTATTGATGTACTCATTATTGACTCAGTTGCTGCACTGGTTCCAAGAGCTGAATTAGAAGGCGATATGGGAGATTCATTACCTGGTTTGCAAGCAAGATTGATGAGTCAGGCCTTAAGAAAACTCACAAGTTCTATCGCTCAATCAAACACTCTAGTTGTATTTATAAATCAACTTAGAATGAAAATTGGCGTTATGTTTGGAAGTCCTGAGACAACTACAGGGGGGTAATGCTTTAAAATTTTATTCTTCAGTAAGAATGGACATAAGAAGAATTGGTGCAATAAAAGATAAAGATGAAATCATTGGAAATCAAACTAGAGTTAAAATAGTTAAAAATAAAGTTGCGCCTCCATTCAAAGTTGTTGAATTTGATATAATGTATGGAGAGGGGATATCAAAATTAGGTGAGTTAGTTGATTTAGGTGTCAAAGCAGAAATTATTGATAAATCAGGATCATGGTTTGCATACAAAAATACTAAAATAGGACAAGGTAGAGAAAACGTTAAAAACTTTCTTAACGACAATCCTACTATAGCTAAAGAAATTGAAAACCAAATTCTACAAAATGCTGGAATAGTTGAAAAAGCTATGATGGAAGGAAAAGTAGAGAATAAAGAAAAAGAAAAAGAAGCTAAAGAAACTGAAGAAATAAAAGAATAGTAAATATTATTTTTGTTTTGCGCCTATTTCAAAATAGGCGCTTTTTTATTTAGACAATAGAGTTTTCAAGTTATAATACCTTTTCATGAATTCAAATCAGATTAGGTCAACATTTCTCAATTATTTTAAAAAAAATGGACATGAGGTTATTCATTCTAGTTCTCTAGTACCAGATAATGATCCTACTCTAATGTTTGCTAACTCCGGAATGGTACAATTTAAAAATATTTTTACAGGTAAAGAGACAAGAGAATACAACAGAGCGACTACTGCTCAAAAATGTGTAAGAGCAGGTGGTAAGCACAATGATTTAGAAAATGTAGGATACACCACAAGACACCATACTTTTTTTGAAATGTTAGGTAATTTTTCTTTTGGAGATTATTTTAAAGAGTTAGCCATAGAACTAGCTTGGAATCTAATTACTAAAGAATATTCAATAAATAAAGATAGACTATTAGTAACTGTTTATTCTGATGATCAAGAAGCTTTTGATTTATGGAAAAAAATAGCTGGTTTGTCTGAAAATAAAATTATTAAAATTAATACATCTGATAATTTTTGGTCAATGGGTGAAACTGGTCCTTGCGGTCCATGTTCTGAAATATTTTATGATCATGGTGATAAATACGAAGGAGGTCCTCCAGGCTCTCCAAATGAAGATGGTGATAGATTTATAGAAATATGGAATTTGGTATTTATGCAATATGAGCAGATATCTAAATCTGAGAGAATAAATCTACCAAAACCCTCCATTGATACTGGAATGGGATTAGAGAGAATGACAGCTCTTCTAGATGGCTCTAATGATAATTATTCAACAGATTTATTTCAACCGATTATAAATGAATCAACGAAATTATGTGGCGATGAAAGTTCAATAACAAGTCCTAGTCATAGAGTAATTGCAGATCACTTAAAATCCTCCTCTTTTTTAATTGCAGATGGAGTTATGCCTTCAAATGAAGGTAGAGGATACGTCTTACGAAGAATAATGAGAAGAGGAATGCGACACGCTCATTCTTTAGGTAATAAAGAGCCTATTTTTCATAAGCTATTCCCTATTTTTTTAGATGGAATTAAAAATTCATATCCTGAATTAGATAGAGCAAAAGATCTCATTACTAATACTTTAATGAATGAAGAAACTAAATTCAAAGAAACTGTTGAAAAAGGAATAAAAATTTTAGATGAGGAAATTTCTAACTCAACAAATATATTTAATGGAGAAGTAGCATTTAAATTATACGATACCTATGGATTTCCATTAGATTTAACACAAGATTATTTGAAAAGTAAAAATATTGAAGTCGATATAAAAACATTTGAACAAAAAATGTTAGATCAAAAGGAAAGAGCAAGACAAAGTTGGAAAGGTACAGGAGACATAGAGGATGAAGGCATTTGGTTTGAAATAACTTCTAAAATAGATCCAACAGAATTTTTAGGATATTCTGATATGGAAGCTGATTGTAAAATAATTTCAATCATATCAGAAAGTAAGTCAGTAGATAAAATTAAAAAAGATCAAGAAGCAATTATAATATTAAATCAAACACCTTTTTATGGAGAAAGTGGCGGTCAGGTGGGAGATCAGGGTTTTTTTGAAAATGATAGCTTTAAGTTTGAAGTTATGAATACTACAAAAATATTTGGAAACTATTTTCTTCATAAAGGTAAAGTAATTAGTGGTGAATGCGAAATTGAAGATACCATTAAAGCAAGCATTAATACAGTGAATAGAGATTTTATTAAATATAATCATTCTTCAACTCATTTATTACATGCTGCTCTAAGAAAAATACTGGGCAAGCATGTCACGCAGAAGGGCTCACTTGTAAATTCAGAAAAACTTAGATTTGATTTTAGTCACAATAATCCAATTGAAAAAGATCAACTCATGAATATTGAAGAAATTGTAAATGATCAAATTCAAAAAAATGGAATTGTTGAAATTAAAATCGTGGATCAAAAAAAAGCAATTGAAGAAGGTGCGATGGCATTGTTTGGAGAAAAATATAGCGATGAAGTAAGAGTAGTAACAATGGGCCAAGAAAATGAATCATTCTTTTCAAAAGAATTATGTGGAGGAACTCATGTTGTTAAATTAGGGGAAATAAGTAAATTTAAAATAACTAATCAATCTAGTGTTGCATCTGGAATAAGAAGAATAGAAGCTGTATCTAATATTGCAGTAGATAAATATATTAAAGAAATAGAAAGAAATTTATTAGAAAAAAATAAAAACCAAGATAATCAAATTGAAGATTTAAAGAATAAAATTAAAAAGATTAATGCTGATTATAATTTTAAAAATCAATCTAAAGACAAAGTTTTATTAATTAAAGAATTAACTCAGATACACGAAAAATTAAAACAAAATATGTCTATATCAAAAAATATTGATAATATTGTTGTAAAAAAAATCAAAGAATTAAATTTTATATACTTGATTGCTGAAGATTACCCTAATAAATCTTTGAAAACATTTATTGATGAGCAAAAAAAACAATATAATAAAAATACTGTTTCGTTAATAATTTCAAATAATGAAAACAAACTATCTATAGTGCTGGGAGTTACAGAAGATATTACAGATCTTTTTGATGCTTCAAAAGAAATAAAAGAAATTTCGATTATTCTAGGTGGAAAGGGCGGGGGTGGTAGAAAAGATCTTGCTCAAGGAGGAGGATCAGATGTTAGTCAAATTAATGAAAGTATAAAATACGTAGAAAATAAATTAAATTCTATTAATTAATTTGAAAATTGTTTTTTATTGCGTTTAAAAAATCTTGAGTGTTTAACCATTTCTGATCTTTATTGATTAATATTGCTAAATCTTTTGTCATTTCACCACTTTCTACAGTTTTGATACACGTTTCTTCTAATTTTTTAGCAAAATTTATTAATTCATTATTACCATCAAATTCTCCTCTAAAACTTAAACCCCTTGTCCAAGCAAAGATTGATGCAATAGGATTAGTTGAAGTTTCTATTCCTTTCTGATGATTTCTATAATGTCTTGTAACAGTTCCATGTGCAGCCTCAGCTTCTACTGTTTTACCATCTGGGGTCATTAACACACTTGTCATTAAACCTAGTGATCCAAATCCTTGCGCAACAGAATCTGATTGAACATCTCCATCATAATTTTTACAAGCCCAAATAAAATTACCCTCCCATTTTAATGCTGAGGCCACCATATCATCGATTAATCTGTGTTCATAAACTATATCTTTTTCTTTAAACTTATTTTTAAATTCTGTATCAAATACATCCTGAAATAAATCTTTAAATCTTCCATCATAGATTTTTAAAATAGTATTTTTAGTAGAAAGGTAAACTGGCCAACCAAGGTTAAGTCCATAATTAAAACAAGCTCTAGCAAAGTCTTTAATTGAATTATCTAAATTATACATTGATAGGGCTACACCAGATTTCTCAAATTCATAAATATCTTTTGTAAATCCTTCAGATCCATCTTTAGGTTCAAAAACCATTTTAAGAGTTCCTGGTTTATTAATTAATGTGTCAGTCGCTCTATATTGATCACCAAAGGCATGTCTAGCAACTACAATTGGATGATTCCAGTTTGTAATTATTCTTGGAACATTTTTGCATATAATTGGCTGTCTAAATATAGTTCCTCCCAGTATATTTCTTATTGTTCCATTGGGAGAACGCCACATTTGTTTTAATTTGAATTCCTCTACTCGATTTTCATCAGGAGTAATTGTTGCACATTTTATTCCTACACCATATTTTTTCACCGCCTCGGCAGCATCTATTGTGATTTGATCATTTGTCTCATCTCTTTTAATCACTCCAAGATCAAAATATTTGA
>CABYKC010000005.1 GCA_902519435.1 uncultured Alphaproteobacteria bacterium | reverse complement strand
AAACTTTATGAAGTTTTATTAAAAAATCACTAGTTATTAATCTACGCTTTGCATGTCTATTTTTTGGCCATGGGTCAGGAAAAAATATCCATACAAGGTCAAAACATTTTCTATGTATAGAATCTAAAATATCATATACATTTCCGTTATGTAATCGGATATTTTTTATTTTATTCTTTTCAATGTTTTTAAGTAAAATTATATTTCCATCAATGTATTTTTCACAAGATATAACAACTTTATCTAAAAATTTATTTGCAAGAAATATACTAGTTTCACCATAACCAGTACCAATATCTAAAATATAATTAATTTTTTCATCGCAATTTTGAAACTGATATTTAGCTACTGTTTGATGATAGTTTTTTAAATTAATTTTTTTCTTGCTTCTGCCTCTCGTTCTTCCAAATAAACGATTTCCATAAATGTTATTTTGCATTTTTTCTTAAATAATAAAAAATACTAAATATAAAAATAATGAATAAATATATTTTAAATATTGAGTGAAAATTTATGAAATTATTATTTTTTTTAAATAATAATTTATGTTTAAAATTTTCAGTTTTATTAAATTGGGTTCTAATTATTACAGCACCATTATTGTCTATCACTGCAGATATTCCATTATTAGAAACACGAATAATTGGCTTATTAAATTCTGCAGCTCTAATTTTGGTAAGATAGAAATGTTGATAAGGACCTAGATAATCACCAAACCAAAAATCATTCGTAATATTTACAATAAAATTACTTTCATTATTCAATTTATTTAATAGCTTCCAGTAAAAAACAATTTCATAACAAATCACAGGAATAAAACTTATATTATCAGATAGATTGATTATTCTTTCAACTTTACCTTTTGAATAATCATTTTGACCCACAATACTTTCTAAAAAAGTTAGTGAATCTCTTAATGGAAGAAACTCTCCAAAGGGAACAAGTATTTTTTTATCAAAGTAAGTTACATTTACTAAATTAATATTTATTAAACTATTATAATATTTACTATTTTCATATCTTGTAGCTCCAATAATTAATGTTTGATTTTCTTTTAAAGAATCTTTTATTATTTTAAGTTCAAGATCATCTAAAATATAAGGAAAATTATTTTCACCAAAGATAAGCAATTCTGCAGTACTTTCATCTATATGTTTAATTATTCTTTGAAGTTTTTTTTCAGGTGTCAAAAATTGGTCATTATTTTTAAAATTTAATTGGAAAATTTCCATATTAATTGTTTTAATTTTAGAATTATTTTTTTCTAGGTTAAAATTTGCAATTAATAAACTAATTATTGGCAGAGAAATAAACAGTCCTAGATATTTCAATTCTTGTTTAAAGTTTTCTTTAGTTAAAAAAATAAAAGGTATGCAAAATATCTGAATAACTAAATAACTTGAAAATAATGTTCCAAATGATTTTAGTGAAAATAGTAAATATTCATTACTAGAAAGTAATAACGAAAATGTGAACCAAGGAAATCCATAAAAAAATATGGATATTATATATTCACTAGATGTGAACATAATTGGAATAAGAATGATTATAGGAATTTTTTTTCCTAATTTAAAAATTATTGTAAAGATTAAACCTAAAATTACAGATAAGAATATTATCAGTAGTAAAAAGACCAGAAAAAAATTTTTAGTTTCTTCAAAAACAAAAAAAGGATTTTTGATCCAAAATAAATAACTAATAAAAAAACCAAACCCAAATATTGAGAATTTAATAAAAATGTTTTTGTCACTATAATTTTCTTTATTTGATTCTAATAAAAAACAAAGGAATGGAAAAATGATAAAACCTAATGGTAAAAAAAAATATGGAGGAAATAAAAGTGAGGTTAAAAGTCCTAAGATAAAATAAATTAAAATACTCAATTATTTTTATTTACTTCAACAATTTCAATTTTTCTATTGTTTGATTTAACAATCTTGATCCTAAGTTCATCATTAAAATCAATTACCTCATTATTTTTTGGTATCCTATTTATTTTTTCATATACAAGACCGCCTACAGAAGAGGTTTCATCATCTTCATTTCTTGGAATATTAATTGAAAAAAATTCTTCCAAATCTTCCACTCTATAACTAGCATCCACAGTTATTGAATTATCTGATTTTTTATAAACTAATTCTTCATCATCTTCTGCGTCATGTTCATCTTCAATCTCACCAACAATTTCTTCAACTAAGTCTTCTATCGTTACCAATCCATCAACACCTCCAACTCCATCAACAACTAGCCCTATATGAATCCTAGATGATCTCATGGTTTTCAGTAAATCTAAAATCGGAGATTTGGGAGCAACATATAATACATCTCTTATTATTTCACTCATCTGAAATGTATCCTGTGAAGATTTAATAAAATCTTTTATATGAAAAAAACCAATTACATTATCAATATTTTTTTTAAATACTGGAATTCTAGAATGTCCCTCTTCCTTAATAACTTCTAAAATTTCGATGTAAGATTTATCATGGTCTAAGGCTACTATTTCACTTCTAGGTATCATTAAATCTTCAACACTTTTTTCATTCAAATTTACGATGTTTTTAATTAGATTTTTCTCATTATTATCATTTAGATCGTCAATATTTTTATTATCTTCATCATTAGCTATAAAATTTAAAATGTCTTCTTTTGTTGAATCATTGGATAATAATTTTTTAATTATCCAATTTTTCCAGCTCGATGATTTATCAGCGTTATTTGTGTTCATTAAATTGTGTAAGGATTGTTAATTCCAAATAATCCTAAAATTTTTATCTCCTCTCTTTTCATTTTTTTAAATTCTAAATTTTTTTTATGATTATATCCGTTAATATGCAATAAACTATGGATTAATAGATGGTTAAAATGATCATATATGCTAATTTTATTCCTACGTATATATTTTTCAATAGTATCAATTGAGAAAAAAATATCACAATATAAAATTTTTCCAACATTTTTATTTGAGTTCTTTGTAATAAAAGTAAGAACATCAGTATCTGTTTGTTTATTTTTATAGGTTTTATTAAGTTTAATCATTTTTGATTTATCTGTTAAAATTATATTCAGTTCAAATTTATGATCTCTTTTAAAATAAGAGCTCATTTTATTTATAGTCTTTTTTGTAATAGTCTTAATTTTAGGTATTCGCCTTGGCCATTTTTTTGATTCAGAAAAAAAATCAACTTTTATGTTTTTCATATGCATTAATAATTTTTTTGACTAAATCATGTCTAACGACATCCTTTTCTGATAATTCGATAAAACCTATATCTTTAACTTTATTTAATTTTTTTAATGCATCCTTAAGCCCGGAATCTTTTTCACTTACAAGATCTATTTGTGTAATATCTCCTACAACCACCATTTGACTATTTTTACCTAATCTAGTTAGAAACATTTTCATTTGTGTTTTTGTTGTATTTTGAGCTTCATCCAAAATTATAAAACAATCTTCAAGAGTTCTTCCTCTCATAAAGGCAATTGGTGCTATTTCTATTGTGTTGTTAAGTAATTTTTTTTCAACCTGTTCATAAGGTAGCATTGAATATAAAGCATCATAGATAGGTCTCAAAAAAGGATCTACTTTTTCTTTTAAATCTCCAGGAAGAAAACCTAGTTTTTCTCCAGCTTCAACAGCTGGTCTGGATAAAATAATTTTATTTACTTTGCCATCTTGAAGGGCTGAAACTGCTTTAGCAACAGCAAGATAAGTCTTTCCTGTCCCAGCAGGACCAATAGCAAATGTAATATTTTTGGTATTTAGTAATTGAAGATATTTATTTTGTATTTCAGTTCTTGGTATAATTTTTCTTTTTTTAGTTTGAATAAATAAATCCATCTGTTTGTCTGACTTAATATTCATAGATATTAAACTTTTATTATCTCTAATTCTATCCTCATCTATTTCAGCACCATTTTGTGCTTCTTTAAATAAATTAAGAATAGTTTTCTTAGTTTCAAAAATTGATTTTTTATTACCTGATATTTTAATTTTGTTTCCACGGTATTGGATTTTAACTTGATTAATTTGTTCTATAAGAGATAAGTTTCTATCATTGATACCAAATAAGTTACTTAAAATTGTATTATCTTCTAATTCTAATTCTAAATTTTCGTTTTTATTTACTATATCTGACATTCAAGTGCAAAGTTAGTTGAGTTTGTAATTTTCACATTCATAATTTGATTTAAGAGAGCTTTTTTAGAGGTAATAAATGTACTTTGATTGTAGATTGTACGACCTATAAATTGATCTTTATGCCTGCCTACCTTTTCAAATAATACTTCCATCCCTTTATTAACAAATGATTTATTAAAATTTATTTGTTGTTGTGTAAGTAAAGATTGCAAAGCGCTTAACCGTGCTTTTTTATCTAACAAACTAATATTATCTTTGTTTTGAGCAGGTGTTCCTGGTCTTGGACTATAAATAAATGAATAAGCAATAACAAAATTTACTTTTTCAATAAATTTCATTGTATCTTCAAAATCATTATCTGTTTCTCCCGGGAAACCGACAATAAAATCTGATGAAAGAGCAATGTCAGGGCGAACATTTCTTATTTTTTCAACTATTCTTAAATAATCATCAACTGAATGTTTTCTGTTCATTTTTTTTAAAATTTTATCTGAGCCAGATTGAATGGGTAGATGAAGAAAAGGCATAAGTTTTGAATTATCCGCATGGGCATTTATGAGGGAATCTTTCATATCTATAGGGTGGGATGTCATATATCTAATCCTTTTTATTTCTTCGATTTCACTGATTTTATTAATTAAGTAAGCTAGATCTTTTGATTTTCCATCTGATGCTACACCGTGGTAAGCATTTACATTTTGACCTAGCAAAATTATTTCTTTAATACCATTTGATACATATTTTTTTGTTTCTTCTACTATATCATCAACTGGTCTAGAAAATTCAGGTCCTCTTGTATATGGGACTACACAAAAAGAACAAAACTTATCACACCCTTCTTGAATAGATAAAAATTCAGAAGATAAATTTGAAGAATTGAAAATTAAGTTTTTAAATTTTTCATTTTGTAAAAACTCACTATTTTCAATTTCATCGACTTTATCAATCATATCAGGTAATTTGTGATAAGATTGAGGTCCAACTACATAATCAACTGAAGGAGATCTTTTTTTTATTTCAAGACCTTCAGCTTGAGCTACACAACCGGCAACCACTAATTTCATATTTTGTTTTTTGTCTTTAATTTTTTTTACTCTACCAATATCAGAATAAACTTTTTCAACTGCCTTTTCTCTAATATGACAAGTATTCAAAACAGTTAAATCTGCTTTAGAAATATCTTTTGTTATTTTATATCCCTTATTTGAGAACAAATCTTTAATACGATTACTATCATATACATTCATCTGACAGCCATAAGATTTTATATAAATATATTTATCACTCATTATTAATTTTTTTTATGAAGCATTTAGCATGAATATTTTTATCATTATACCTATAATAGTTATGTCTAAAATTTAAAAAGACAAAGTTGTTTTTTTGATAAAAATTTATTGCTTCTACATTATCTTCAGCGACTTCAATGAAAATCTTTGAAAAATTAAGATTATTTGTTTCAATATAATTTAATAACTTTGTTGCAATTTTTTTTCTTCTTTCATCTTTTGATACAAATAAAATATGCAATTCTAAATCATATACTTTATCATTTTTAATTGTATCACCAATTAAGACTCCTACAAGATTATTATCCTTAAAATATCCAAGAGAGTAATTATTATTTTTGCTAAAATGACTTTCAATATTTTTTATATTCCATCCTATGTTTTTAAAATAATTAAATTCATCACTATTATCATTTATAAAATTGATTATTGATAATAAGTGTTCTTTATTTATTAAGCTAATTCTATTCAATTTAGTAATTGATTATTTGATATATATATTGGTTCAATAATAATATTTTTTTTAAACGTAAAATTATTGTAATTGCTGTAAAATTCTTCAAAAAAAGAAAACTTCATTTGTTCTAATTCATTTTTTTCATTTATTTTACTTTTATTAAAAAGAATCAAATCGATATTTTTTGGAATTGAATATTTATTATTTTCAATTTTATAGTATTTCATGTTGTTATCTTTAATTTTATAACAAAAAAATTTCTGATTATTAGAAGAGGTTATAAAAACTCCCAAATTTTTTTTGGAATGTTTTATTGCGCTAAAGTTTAAGATATCCTCAATAGTTAGTGGGTAATATGGAATATTACGGGAAATCATAAGACCAGAAATAAATGCTGAACCAACCCTTAAACTTGTGTATGAACCAGGACCAATTGTTGTAGAAATTTTTTTGAGATTTTTAGTTAAATTTAATCGTTTATCTATTTCTATATAGGACTGTATTATATTATCACTTAACTTATCTGTTTCAGATTTAGTAATTTTCTGTTGTAATATTATTTTGTTGTCATCAATTACACAAAATTCTGGTATTGATGATATAATATCTAGAAATAACAACATATGAAATTACATAACTACATTCTATTGCTATTTTTAAAAAGTATTTCTTTAATTTTTTTATTAGTAAGTAGTGCTTTAGCTAATGAAGTAAAAAACTCAGCAACTGTATTTATGTATCATAAATTTGGAGTTTCTAAATATCCCTCAACAAGTGTAACCATTGACCAACTTAATAGTCATATTGAAGAATTAACTAAAGAAAAATATACTATTAAATCATTAGATTTTATTATTGATACAATTATTAATGATGGTGATCTTCCAGCAAATACTATTGGCATAAGTGTAGATGATGCTGATAAGTCTTTTTTAGAAGTTGGATGGCCTTTATTTAAAGAAAATAATATTCCTGTTACCTTATTTGTAACAACAGGGACGATTTCAAATAATAAAAAATATATTAACTGGGATCAAATAAGAAAACTGAAAGAAGAAGGTGTAGT
The DNA here is from genome assembly GCA_902519435.1 of uncultured Alphaproteobacteria bacterium. The sequence continues at coordinate 44,316 of CABYKC010000005.1, read as the reverse complement.
AATTGGTGCACACTCTCATACACATGCCCACATGCCAGATATTAGTATTGAAGAAGTAAGAAATGAAATAGAAACATCCAATAGAATCTTCTTAAAAGAGCTTGGGGAGATACCAACTTTATTTGCATTTCCTTATGGCGAGACAACAGATGAAATAATTGAGTTAATTAAAGAATTTAAATTTAAGGTAGCTTTTGGGCAGCATTCTGGAATAATTAATGAGACTTCTAACATGTATTATCTACCAAGATTTTCATTAAATGAAAGGTATGGTGAAATAGATAGAGTAAAATTTGCTGCTTCTTCTAAAGGATTAGGAGTTTATGACTTTATACCTCAAAACCCAACTATTAAACAAAACCCACCATTCATAGGTTTCTCACTTCTTGATGAAAAGAAAGCTCAATCACTAGATTGTTTTATCTTTGATAGCAAAGGTCAGGTAGATAGAGAAATTTATAAATTTAACGAAAGAATTGAAATAAGACTTTCACGAGAATTGTCACCTGGAAGATCTAGAATGAATTGTACTGTTAAGGATGGTGAAGGAAATTGGAGATGGTTTGGTCACCAATTTTATTTTTAATTAATAAGAAATAGTTTTTTGATCAAAAATACCAAAGTTATTAGTTTCAATAACTTGTCTTATTGTTTTAATATAATTTTCATCTTCTGCGTAAGTGCTTAATTTGTTTACGAGTAGGTTAACATTGGAAAAATTATTTCGTTTTCTCATTATGTTTCGGATATCACGAAATTCTTCATAGGCATAATGAGAGTTAATATTATCAAAATATGATTCAACACTGTTACTATATGAGCTGAATGCTTTGATTAAATGAGTATCACCATTTTCTCTTTCAAGCGGGATGACGCCTTCCGAATCATCATAAGTGTATTCCCCAAAAAGTGCATTGTATTCTTTTGCAAATCTAGACTTACCCCATCCGCTTTCAATTGCTGCTTGGGCTAATACAATTGAGTTAGGTATTACATCGACATTAGAAAGTATTTCGTCAACTAAGTCTAATTTGTGCTTGTTATGATATTTAATGTTGTACTTTTTAGCAATATCATTAAGTTTTCTTATTTCTTTATTATTAAGAGTTCTAAAAGTTTCTAATTTACCTTTGAGTTCACTAACGAAGCTTCTAGTCATTAAAATATTTTGATTTTCTTTAATAATTATCGGTAAAACCGTTTTTACAAATTTTTTTTTATTTGAATCAAGGTAATCAAAATCTTTATCTGATAATGTTAGCTGCAAACTAGGATTAATTTGTTCTTCAATTTTTGATGTGATTATAGGATTAATAGGCTTTATTCTTACTTTAATAATTAATTTTTCATTCACTATTTCTGTAATAGGAGGGCCCTTAAGGGTAATTTCCTTTTCAGATGGTGTAATTTCTTTTTCAGAATATAATTTGTTTATTTGATTTGCGGTTTGAATGTTATTCTTATTATTGACAGTGTTATTTTCTACAAAGCCAACAAAGCCATTGCTTATAAAAATTAATCCAAGAAGTAATAGAGGAAAGCAAAAAAAATTATACAGTCTATCCATCAATAGGCCTTACTTCTTGTACTTCTGGAACATAGTGCTTTAACATATTTTCAATACCCATCTTTAAAGTAGCAGTTGAGCTTGGACATCCAGAACAAGCACCTTGCATATGGAGATATACGACACCATCCTTAAAACTATCATAAATAATGTCTCCTCCATCCATTGCAACAGCAGGTCTTACTCGTGTATCCAGTAATTCTTTAATTTGTTTTACAATATCGGTATCGTTTTCATCAATCTCTAAAGATTTATCTTCACCCTTTTTACTTATATTAATTGTTGTATCGCCAGAATTATAATGATCCATTATTGAACCTAAGATTAACGGCTTCATAACTTGCCAATCTAAAGATTGATTTTTTGTAATAGTAATAAAATCACTTCCAAAAAACACTCCTTCAACTCCATCGACATCAAATAAGCGTTTTGCAAATGGTGAGTCAGCTGCTTCATCAATATTTTGGAAAAAGGCCGTGCCATCATCCATAACAACCTTTCCAGGTAGAAATTTTAATGTTTGTGGATTGGGAGTTTGTTCAGTTTGTATAAACATATGCACTATATATAGTTATTAATATGTCTTTAGTATGAATTTTCTAAAAAAAAATTTAATATTTGGGGAATTTTTAGGATAAAAAACCAATAATTTCTTTAGTTTTTTGCAAAACAGGTTCTGCTACTGCTATAGCATTCTCTTTGCCCTGATTTAAAATAGAATCGATGTAAGAAACATCACTCATAAGCTTATTCATCTCAGTTGTAATTGGTTCTAACTTAGATACAGATAAATCTGCCAAATCTTTTTTAAAGACGGAGAATTCTTTCCCGGCATAATCTTTAATAACACTCTCAATAGATGTGTCTTGCAAAGAAGCAAATATTGAGATTAGGTTTTCAGCTTCTGGTCTTTTTTCTAAAACAGTTTTGTCTTGTGGTAGTGGTTCAGGATCTGTTTTTGCTTTTTTAATTTTTTGAATAATATTCTCTGCCGTATCAGTTAACATTATTCTCGAATAATCAGATGGATCTGATTTACTCATTTTTTTTGACCCATCGCGAAGACTCATCACTCTTGTGGCTTCTCCTAAAATTAATGGTTCAGGAATAGGAAAAAAATCTGTCTTAAAATCATTATTAAATTTTTGCGCAATATCTCTAGTGAGCTCCAAATGTTGTTTTTGATCATCACCTACAGGAACGTGTGTTGCTAAATAAATCAATATATCTGCTGCCATTAATGTTGGATAAGAAAATAAACCAACAGATACATTCTCACTATTTTTACCTGCCTTATCTTTAAATTGCGTCATACGATTTAACCATCCCATTCGGGCAACACAATTGAATAACCATCCAAGTTGTGCATGTTGAGGAACTTGTGATTGAACAAAAATATTATTTTGATTTGGATCAATACCAGAAGCAATAAAGGCAGCGGTTACTTCTCGTGTTTTATTTGCTAAAACTTTTGGATCTTGCCAAACGGTAATGGCATGTAAATCAACAACACAAAAAAAACATTCGTATTCTTTTTGAAGAGTAACAAAATTTTTTATAGCGCCAAGATAATTTCCTAAATGGAGATCACCAGATGGTTGTACGCCGGATAAAATTCTTTTTGTTGGTTTTTCCATTTTATTTTTTTAAATATTCTCTTAACTGATTTACAGATAGGACTTTTAACATAATTACTAATCCAAAATAAATAATTATAGCTAAAAAGATCATTAGAAGTAAAAGTGTTGAATTTAATAACACTGAATTACCACTAATATTTGTAAAGAATAGTCCATTTAATACGTATATTCCTGCAAATAATAGAAATGAACTTAGTAAAATTTTAATGGAATTCTTTACTAATAGATCATCAAATTTCATATGATTCCTAATAGCTAAAAAGAGGTACAGTAATAATGCATTTACCCATGCACTAATTGCAGTTGCAACAGCAATGCCCATTTCTCTCATTGATCCAATTAAAAGTAGCGATAACACAACATTAGTGATCACACTGACAATAGATATGTATAGTGGTGTTTTAGTATCTTCTCTTGCAAAGAAACAAGAAACCAAAACTTTAATTATAATGTAAGCAGGTAAACCTAAGGCAAAGTAACTTAATACTTTAGCAGTATAAAAAGTATCTTCTGCTACAAATGCACCTCGTTCAAATAAAATATGGATAATAGGTTCAGCTAAAATAAATAATCCTATGGCTGATGGTAAAGAAATTAATAACGAAAATTCAATAGATCTATTTTGAATATTATTTGTTGTTTCTTGATCTGATTGTTTAATTGCTTTTGATAAACTTGGTAAAAGAACAATCCCAAGTGCTATTCCAAATATCGCAAGTGGTAATTGATTAAGACGATCCGCGTAATAAATATGACTGATAGCACCAACAGGTAAAAAAGAAGCAATGATAGTTCCAATGACAATATTTAATTGAATAACACCTGAACCAACAACACCGGGTAAAAATAATTTGAAAAACTTTTTTAATTTTTCATTTAAAACGGGGATACGAATACGTGGTCGGTAAAAGTTTAAAACCGATCTGTATAAATATAGAAATTGTAATATACCTCCAATCAATACACCGTATGATAATGCGTGACCTGAAGTAGTTACAAAAGGTGTTAAAAAGAATAATGACAGAATAAAACTTATATTCAAAATGGCAGGAGCAAATGCACCGGCGGCAAAACGTTCATGAACATTATTGATTGAAGCAAAGTGAGCAGCTAAGGATATAAAAATAATATAAGGGAAAATTATTTTTCCAAAATGCACAGCTAGTTCATAAGCCTCTTTATTATCAGTGAATCCAGGTGCTAAAACTTGAATGATATAAGGCATCCCAAAGAAAAAAAGGATCGTTAAAACAACCGTAGCAAATAGTAACATTGAGGTTGTGTTTTCAACAAAGTCTGAAGCCTCACGTTCATCTTTTGGATTAAGAACAACACCCGAGAAAACTGGGATTAATGCAGCACTGTACGCTCCTTCTGCTAGGACACGACGAAAGAAATTAGGAATACGAAATGCTACGAAGAATGCATCAGCAATTACTGTCGATCCAAGATATCTCGCTATTAATATGTCTCGAATAAAACCTAATACTCGACTTAAAAATGTATAAAAGCTGACAGTAAAGAATGATCTAAAAAGACTCTTCATATGGTGGTTTTATAGTTTGGTAAGTGATTTGTATAAGTGAAATTTATGGCTTAATTACGAGCCAAAACAATATCCTGCTGATCTCACGGTTCTTATAAAATCTTCTTTTACGTCATTATTAATGGCCTTTCGTAGTCTTCTTATATGAACATCAACTGTTCGAGGTTCTACATGGGCCTCATTTTTCCAAACATGATTAAGTAATTGTTCGCGGCTAAAGACACGACCAATATTTTCCATGAAGAAAGCTAATAAATTAAATTCTGTTGGACCAAGATGAAGAGTTTCTCCATCTCGTGATGCTGAGTGAGATACAAGGTCAATTACTATTCCTTTATAAGTTAAAACTTCATCTACAAACATTGGTCTAATTCGTCGAAGAACAGCTTTTACTCTTGCCACTAATTCGTTAATTGAAAAAGGTTTTGTAATGTAATCATCTGCACCAGTTTCTAAGCCGCGAAGTTTATCTTCTTCTTCACCTTTTGCTGTTAACATTATTATTGGAATATTTTTATGTTCTTTATGTTTTCTAATTCTTCGACAGAGTTCAATTCCTGATAACTCTGGTAACATCCAATCAAGAATAATTATGTCAGGTGGTTTATATAATATTTTTTCTAGAGCAGTTTCACCGTCCGTTGCAGTATCTATTTTATATCCTTCTTTGTTAAAATTAAATTTTAGAAGTTCTAATAATGCTTCTTCATCTTCTACGATAAGCATTTTAAGTTTCATGAAACTCTTCTATTAAATTTTTGTGTCAATTATATTACAATTTATTTTTTTATTGGTAAGATTGCTTCCCAAGTTGGGTTAGGATTTGTATCAATTAATGGTTCGCCTGATACAGCATAATAGATATCTTCCGCTATATTTTGAACATAATCACCAATTCTTTCTAGATCTTTAACCATATATAAAAGATTAGTGCATGAAGCTATTCTCTTTGGATCTTCCATCATGTAGGTTAATAATTGTCTTAGAATACCAAGATATTCTTCATCTATTTGTCTATCCATTAACCATACTTTTTTAGCCTCAGTATCGGAAAAATTTAAAAAAGCCTTTATTACATGATCTATCATTTTATGAACAAGCTCTCCCATTCTAATAATATCTCTTGTAGGTTTCTCAGGTAAAACTAATTCAGTTAAAGCTGCTCTTTTTGCTATATTTGTTGCGTGGTCTCCTAATCTCTCTAAATCTTTATTCATTTTGATAGCAGAGAAAATTGTTCGCAAATCTGTTGCCATTGGTTGGCGCTTTCCTAAAATTTCAACTAAGCTTTGATCAAGTTTGTTATAAGCATCGTCAATTAAATCATCATTTAAAATTACTTTTTCTGCCAGCTCGGTATCTTGGTTTTTTAAGGCATTAAGTGAGTCTTTTAATTGATTTTCAACTAAAGTTCCCATCTCTAAAATTTTACTATTAATGTCTTTGATCTCCTCATCATATGATTTGACAATATGTTTGTCTTGTTCCATTAACCAAACCTCCCTGTTATGTAATCTTGTGTTTTTGAATTATCAGGATTAGTAAATATTTTTTTTGTATCACCTGTTTCAATTAATTCCCCTAGGTGAAAAAAACTAGTTTTTTGCGATACCCTTGCTGCTTGCTGCATAGAATGTGTCACTATAACAATTGTATAGTTTAGTCTCAATTCATCAATCAATTCTTCAATTATGGCAGTTGCTATAGGATCAAGAGCGGAACATGGTTCATCCATTAAAATTATTTCAGGATTTACAGCAATCGCTCTTGCAATACATAATCTTTGTTGTTGACCCCCTGATAAACTTGTTCCAGGTTCATTTAATCGATCTTTTACTTCATCAAATAGACCTGCCTTTTTTAATGATGAATGTACAATTTCTTCTAATTCATTTTTTGAGTCAACTAAACCATGTATAGTTGGGCCGTAAGCAACATTATCAAAAATAGATTTAGGAAAAGGATTTGGTTTTTGAAATACCATTCCAATTTTAGATCTTAGACTTACAACATCGGTTTTTTCACTAATAATTTCTTCGTTATCTACTTTAATTGATCCAGATACTTTACATATTTCGATTAAATCGTTCATTCTGTTTATACATCTTAAGAAAGTTGATTTACCACATCCTGAAGGACCGATTAATGCCGTAACTTCTTTCTCCTTGATATCCATTGAGATTCCAAAAAGAGCTTGTTTGGATCCATAATATACATCTACACCATTTGCCAATATTTTAGAGTTACTCATGTTTTACCACTTCCTTTCAAATCTATTTCTTAAGAACACTGCAATGGCGTTCATCATAAACAAAAATATTAAAATTACCATTATGGCTGCAGCTGATTTTTCCTGAAAACCTCTTTCTGCACTTTCCACCCAAAGATATATTTGAACAGGAAGTGCTGCTGAAGGTTCTGTTAAACCAGTTGGAATATTGGGAATAAATGCAATCATACCAATCATTATAAGTGGTGCTGTTTCACCTAATGCTTGTGCTAATCCAATAATAGTCCCTGTTAAAGTCCCTGGTAGTGCAAGGGGTACGACATGATGAAATACCGCTTGTGTTTTTGTTGCTCCAACTGCAAGCGCTCCTTCTTTAATTGAAGGAGGAACAGCTTTCAATGAAGCTCGGCAGGCAATAATAATAGTTGGTAACGTCATTAATGCTAACACGGACCCTCCAACTAACGGTGTGCTCCTTGGAAGACCAAAAACATTAAGCAATACACCTAACCCAAGTAATCCAAAAACTATTGATGGGACTGCTGCAAGATTTGAAATATTTACTTCTATTAATTCAGTTATTCTATTTTTTGGAGCAAATTCCTCAAGATAAACAGACGCTCCTATAGCAATTGGAAAAGATAAAATAAAAACAGTAAAAAGAGTAAATAATGATCCCATAAATGAACCAGCTACACCAGCAATTTCAGGATGCCTTGAATCTGCTTTAGTAAAAAAGAAATTATTAAAAACTTGTTTAACTCTATTTTCTTCAACTAACTGATCTACGTAACTTAATTGAATATCATTTAATTTTCTTCTATCTTCTGGCACATCTCTTCTTGAATTACCTTTTAATAGTTGATCCACATCACTATGGGCAGTTACCCAAATTTGTTGCTTTGTATTAATGACTTCAGGATTTTCTAAGAAGTAGTCTTTAATTTCGTTATCTACATTTATAGAAAATAATTTTTTTATTAATTTAATATCTGATTTTGAGAGATCTGGGAAAAAATTTTCAATAGCCTGTTTTTTAACTCTAAAAAATTTTCCTTTTTCCATCTCTTCATCTGAAGAGTCAGGTGTTAGTTTTAAGACCTCTTGATTATAATCAACTTCTAGGAGAACAATTGTTTTTTGAAAAGCAGTGTATCCTTTTGAAAATATTGTATACAAAAGGAAAACTAAAACTGCTAAAGATAAACACATAGCTGTAAAGCCATAATACTTAAATCGCATATCTTCTAAACTTCTCTTTTTTCTCAAAGAAACAATTTTTTCTTTAGCAACGGAATTATTCATAACGCTCCCTGTATCTCTTTACAATTTGTAGAGCTATAATGTTAAGAAATAATGTAATAACAAATAAAACTAATCCTAAAGCAAATGCTGATAATGTTCTTGGGTTATCAAATTCTTGATCACCTATTAAGGCCACAACAATTTGAACTGTAACTGTTGTTACATTTTCAAAAGGATTACCTGTAAGATTGGGAGCTGTACCTGCTGCAACTACAACAATCATAGTCTCCCCTATCGCTCTGGATATTGCTAACAAAAATGCTCCTACAATTCCAGGTAAAGCTGCTGGTAAAATTACTTTTTTAATAGTTTCTGCTTTATTAGCGCCAATACCAAATGATCCTTCCCTTAGACTTTGCGGGACAGAGTTTATTACATCATCAGATAAAGAAGAAATAAAAGGAATAATCATAACCCCCATTACCATACCAGCAGCAAGGGCGCTTGTTGGTGAAGCATCAATTCCAATTGATTGTCCAAATGCTTTTACGAAAGGCGCAACACTAACAAAGGCAAAGAACCCATAGACTATTGTTGGTATCCCTGCCAAAATTTCGAGAAGAGGTTTAACTATTTTTCTAACTCTTTGACTTGCGTATTCTGCTAAGTAAATTGCTGTTAATAATCCAAGAGGCGCCGCAACACACATAGCTACTACCATTACTAAAAATGTCCCAGCAAATATTGGTACTGCACCAAAGGATCCCTCTGCAGCTGTTTGACCTTCTCTAATTGGAATAAATGGATACCACTCAGTACTAAATAAAAATTCAAATATTGATACTTCTGCAAAAAAGCGAAGGCTTTCAAATATTAGTGAAAAAACTATTCCTATTGTAGTAAAAATAGCAACAGATGAACAAAATATAAGTATATATTGTATATATCTTTCAATTGCATGTTGAGCATGAAATTCAGGTTTTAATTTACGTGAAGCGTATAGGGCTCCAAGTAACATTATAATGATTATTGAGAGATAAAAAGCTATTTGACTTATTTGTCTTAAGGAAGAATATTGAGATGCGGCATTAATTATTTCTACAGATTTACCATCGGCAAAAGAAGGGTTATTAGCAACATTTCTAATCTCTGCTAACAATAAACCTTCGTTGTAAGCTGCGCCCTCAATAAATTCAAAGTTACTAATAACTATGTTTTGAATAATCTGTTCTTGAAAAATAGCCCATGAAAAATAAACAATTAGTGCAGGAAACAAACACCACATTAAAACGTATTGTGCGTAATAATTGGGAAGAGATTTGCTTTTCGTACCTTGTTTTTTAGAGTTTAATTTAATTCTTGATCTTCCGTATATAAAGGATGAGAAAATTCCGACTGCAATTAAAACTAAAGACCAAAAGAACATTTATAACTTACTATTAAAAAAAAGGGGGCTTGTATGCCCCCATTTTATAAAAATTAAAGATTTTTATTTATAATTTGTTTGATTAGAAATAGCATCAAGAACAGCTGCTCTATCCGCAGGACTTAGTTGAACAAGTCCAGCATCTAGTAAGTAACCTTCTGTTGCTTCTTCACTTACAAACTCATTAACATAATCCATTAAACCAGGAATAACGCCAATGTGTGCTTTTTTGATGTAGAAGAATAAAGGTCTTGCTATTGGATATGAATAATCTTGGATGCCTTCCATTGAGATTTCAACACCATTAATCATTGATGCTTTTACTTTATCAGAGTTATTAGATACAAAACTGTAACCAAAAATACCAAATGCACCTTGTTCTTTGGTTATATGCTCAACATAAAGTTCATCATTTTCACCACCTTCGATAACGTGGCCATCTTCACGATATGCTTGACAATCACCATCAGCAACTAACATATCTTTAACACAACCCTTTTTCATTACAAGTGAGTCAAATGCATCTCTTGTTCCAGAAGTTGGAGGAGGTGCCATAATAGAAATTTCAACTTTTGGTAATCTTTTATCTATTTCATACCAAGTTGTTGGAGCGTCTGCATTATCTCTAGCCATTGCCTGCCAGATTTCTTCTTTACTTAAATCAATGCCACCTTTCATTGTAGCACCGTTGGTATATTTCCATTCATAATCTGCAGCGTATGCAAAAGCTATACCATCATTACCAACTCTAACTTCGATGATATCGGTTACACCGCCATCTTGGCAAAGTTTGAATTCTTTATCTTTTTGTGCTCTTGAAGAGTTAGTGATATCTGGATGTTCAACTCCAACACCTGCACAAAATAATTTGTGTCCTCCACCAGAACCAGTTGATTCAATTACGGGTGCTTTCATTCCTTGAGATGCCATTTTTTCAGCAACTAAAGTAGCGAAAGGATAAACTGTAGAAGATCCTACAATTGAAATATAGTCTCTTGCTGAAACTGAAGTAGTTCCAAATAAAGCAAGGACAGCAATTAATTTAATTATATTTTTCATATTTAGCCTCATTTAAAATAAGGTATTACTAAAGATTATATATTAAGGATTTATTACAGTTTGCTGAATTACAGGTAAAGAAATAGTAAATGTTGAACCCTTATCCACCTTGCTTTTTATTGATAATTTACCATTATGCCTATTAGTTATATGTTTAACAATAGATAAACCCAAACCCGTACCGCCTTGATTTCGAGATCTATTTTTATCTACTCTATAAAATCTTTCAGTAAGTCTAGTTAAATGCTCTTTTGATATACCTTCTCCGTTATCTATAAAACTTATTTGGCAAAAGGCGTTATTGTCATTAATGACTCCCTCAATCTCAATACCAATAGTAGAATTTTCTTTACTATATTTTATTGCATTATCGGTTAAGTTTAAAAAAACTTGAATTAGAGCATCTTTGTTTGCTGATATTGTAGACTTATCAAAATCATCCTTGATTTGAACTTCAATTTTTTTTGCCATTAACTTGTTTTGTAAATTATCAACTACGCCATCAATTAATTGCCTTATATTCGCTTCTTGAAATTCTATAGGTTTATCTTCAGTCTCATATTTACTTAGTAATAATAAATCTTCGACTAGTCTAGTCATACGCCAAGCCTGATCTTCCATTGTATCTAAAAATTTACCAACCGTTTTGTCTTTGTTCTTATCTTCATTGAGTGAATTTTTAATTGTTTCAACATAGCCTAGAATTGAGGAAAGAGGAGTTCTCAATTCATGGCTTACATTAGCCACAAAATCTGTTCGCATTTGTTCGTAGTTTTTAAGAAGACTTTGATCATTTAGTGATATTAATAATTCTTCATAATCTTTTTCAACAAATATTAAGTCAGCAATAAAATACATATCACTAAAATTAGATGGGGTGAATTCAAACTTAAAATCTTCTTTCTCCCTAAAGGCTTTATCAATAAAAGTATTTAACTCTGTTGATCTAATAATATTATTGAGATCTCTTCCTTCATCGATAAATAAAAATTTTTGTTTAGCTGCATTATTGTAAAAAATTATTTCCTTATTTGTATCAATTGCAATAATAATCGAAGGTATCTTACTTAGACTTAGTCTTAATTTTTTTTTCATATTTTTTTAATTTTGGCCAATCATTGTCACTTAAAATATAACCTACACAATTTCTAGAACCACACTTACAAATGTGATCCTCAAAATCTGTATCAAAAGGATAACCATAGTTATAGAAAAGTTCATCTCCTTTTTTTATTCGTTTAATAGAAGAAATCCAAATCTCATTATCTATGATGTCTACTTCACAATTAGGATTGCATGAATGATTTATAAATTTTGCAAAATTATAATCGACATCACCGTCAATGTCATATCGCTTGTTTAGTTCAAAAACATAGACCATGCCGTTATTTTTATCTTTTTTTGCTTTGCGGATTTGTTTATCTGCTCTTTTGTCACCCTCTCTTTTAGTAACTTTATCACCAATATATTGGATTATTTTCTGGCCTTTTTTAATATTCATTTTTGCAAATAATCCAGAACCGTGAAGGGGTGATTTTTTTTTAAACCAAATTTTCTGCGTCATACTGTTATTTTTATACAATACACACATATAATAATAAATTGTATTATAAAATGATACTTTTATGTATAAGAAAAATCTTTAATTAATGAAATTTAAAAGTAATAAAAAATTTTACCGCACAATTTGGATTTCGGATACCCATCTAGGAACTAGTGGTTGTAAAAGCAAGATGCTTTTAGAATTCTTAGAAGAAACAGATTCGGAATATTTATTTTTAGTAGGGGACATTGTTGATGGATGGCGCATGCGTAAGAAAATGTATTGGCCACAAGAACATAATGACATTGTTCAAAAAGTTTTAAAGAAAGCGAAAAACGGAACTAGGGTAGTACTTATTCCAGGAAATCATGATGAGGTATTAAAAGATTTTACAAATTTTTCTTTTGGAGAAATTTCTATCAAAAATGAAGATACTCATCAATTAGCTGATGGAAGGAAAGTACTGATTACACACGGAGACGAATTTGATGCTGTGATCATTAATGCGAGATGGTTAGCCAAAGTTGGATCAGCACTTTATGAATATTTACTAAAGTTAAATAATGTATTTAATTTTATTCGACGAAAGATGGGCTTGTCTTACTGGTCACTGTCTCAATATTTAAAAAAGAAAACAAAGCATGCAACCAACTTTATTAGTAATTTTGAGTTTGCTGTATCTGATAGAGCTAGAAGAGAAAATGCCGATGTTGTTGTATGTGGGCATATACATAGACCAGAAATAAAAGAATTAAATGGTGTTCTCTATTGTAATGATGGTGACTGGATTGAAAGTTGCACAGCACTTGTTGAAGATGAAATTGGAAATTTATCAATTCTTAATTGGCCCGAAGAAAGAGAAAATTTAAAATTAATTTCTTTTGAAGAAAAACGAAAAATAAAAGAGGATGCAGCCTAAAAAAATCGCATTAATTAGTGATGCGTGGGTTCCTCAGGTAAATGGCGTAGTTACGACATTTCAAAGCGTTATACCTATTCTAGAAAAAAAAGGTTTTGAAATAAAAATATTACATCCTCAGATGTTTAATAATTTTAGTTATCCTAAGTACAAAGAAATAAAGATTTCTTACAACACTAAGAAAGTTACTGAAAAATTTTTTAAAGAATTTAATCCAGATATTGTTCATATAATGACTGAAGGTCCAGTAGGTTTTGCTGGTCGTAAGTACTGTCTTAAAAATAAACTACAATATACTTCTTCCTTTCACACTCGTTTTCCTGATTATATTCAACAAAGAGCTTTTATCCCAAAGAGATTTACTTATTCCATATTAAGAAGACTACATAGTGATTCTGAAAGAGTTCTTGTTCCATCAGTTTCAATGCTAAATGAGTTAAAAAAATATAATTTTAAAAATTTAGTAGTTTGGAATAGAGGTGTTGATACAGAATTATTTAATCCAAATAAAAGAGATATAAACAGCAAGAATACTCAGCTGACTTATGTTGGAAGAGTAGCAATTGAAAAAAATATTGAAGAATTTTTAAAACTTAAAGGAAATTATAATAAAATAGTTGTGGGAGATGGTCCTGAATTAGAAAAATATATTAATAAGTATCCTGAAGTAAATTTTGTCGGTGTAAAAACTGGAGAAGAATTAGCGAAATATTATGCAAACGCAGATGTGTTTGTATTTCCTTCTAAAACAGACACATTAGGAAATGTAATACTTGAAGCATTGGCTAGTGGAACACCAGTTGCTGCATATCCAGTAACTGGGCCTATAGATGTATTAACAGATGAGAAGATTAATACTTTAGATAATGACTTATTACAATCAATTAAAAAAGCGCTTAAAGTAAAAAGGGTTGATTGTAGAAATTTTACACTTAATTTAACATGGGATAAATGCGTGAAAGAATTTTTAGAATACATGGTAAACGTCTAGTTATTTAGGGTAATTTTGTAATGACATATTCTTTAAGACAAAAAATACTAGCAGAATTTATTGGGACATATTTTCTTGTACTAACAATTGTGGGTAGTGGAATTATGGGAGAGTTAATGTCAAATGACCTTGGTATAATATTACTAGGAAACACAATTGCAACAGGTGCCATTTTATTTGTAATTATTTCTATGTTTATTAATATCTCAGGGGCATACTTTAATCCTGCTGTTGTATTAAGTGATATTATTCAAAAAAATATTCCTATTAATTATGGAATAATTTTTATTTTTACTCAGATTATTGCTGGTATATTTGGTTGTTTAACTGCAAATTGGTATTTTGAATATCCCATAATTGAATGGTCACTCAATGAAAGAGTTGGTGTATTTAAATTCTTTTCAGAAATAATTGCAACTGTTGGATTATTATTAACTATTTTTATATTAAAAGAGGTAAACAAGGAAAGAATAGCTATTGGTGTCGCTCTATTTATTACTGCAGGATATTGGTTTACATCATCAACAAGTTTTGCAAATCCAGCAGTAACCATAGGAAGAATGTTTACAGATAGTTTTAGTGGAATAAGTCCATCAAGCGTTATAGGTTTTATTTTAGCTCAGATTATTGGGGCTCTTATTGCTACAGTTATTGTTAGATTGTTTTTTAAAAATTAATTCAACATATCATGTAAATAACCTTCACGAATTCCATATCTTACAAAAATAATATTTTTAATATTATAAAATGAAGCAAGGCTAAATAAAATATATGTAGATAATTTTAATTTATCTAATCGATTGGGTTGAACAACATTCAATTTTTTAATTTGTTTTTTATCCATAGAGTATAATTTGTGATAGAATATTTCTAACTCTGAAAATGGTATCAGGTAGCCATGTAGTTTATTTTTCTTGATGCCATTTAGATGTAAATGTAGTTTTGCAAGATTGCGCCACATGCCTCCAATAACATAAATATTTCCTACGTTTTTAGCAAATTTAAGAGATTGGTTTTTAAATTTCGAAAATAAAAAATTATCAAATTTAATTTTAGTAGTTTTGTACATATCAGATTCACTTCTTAAGATGCCAATTTTTAAACTTTTAGTCTCAAGTATGTTCTTATTTTTTATTGAACTAAGTTCTAAACTTCCACCTCCCAAGTCTGCAACTAAACCGATTGGATTTTTTATTGAACTAATTACACCTAGGGATCCACATTTAGCCTCATTTTTTGGTGAGAGTACTTCTACTCTTACTGATTTTTTTTTCTTGAAAGGCTCAATAATTTCTTTTCCATTTATTGTTTCACGAATTGCTGCTGTTGCAATAATATGAATATCTAAGGACTCATAATCTTTTGCAATCTTAATATATTCTTCTAGGCATTTTATAGCTTCTTTAATTTTTATCGATGGGAGTTTACCTGTGTTAATACTTTCACCTAATTTTAAAAATTCTCTTTTTTGATAAAGTATTGGAAAAGGATAAATAGCTTGCTCATATATAACCAGTCTAAATGTATTAGAACCTAGATCAATCACTGTTATGGGATTTTTGTTTTTCATTTTAGCCATGGAAATGTATACATCTAAAGTATTAAACTCGAATGCTACAAGTTTATTTATTACGTCATGCCAAATCTAGTTGGGATAATTTAGAGCTTGATGACATTGATAGACCTCTCAATAAAAGAGGTATGAGAAATGCAAAACAATTTTCTAAAATATTAGATAAAAGAAAATTTCAAATTGGTCAGATAATATGTTCTCCTTCTAAAAGAACAACTAGCACATATGATATAATTTCTAACTCGTTTGATCGCTCAGTAAAATTTATAATTGATAACGATATTTATGAATGTCCACCAAATATACTTATAAGAAAAATTAAAAAATTAAAAGAAAACACACTTATCATTGGGCACAACCCTAGTTTGATAGAGTCAATTAATATTTTATGTAATTCAAATATTGAACATTTTCCAACCTGTGCTTTTGCCATAATATCCTTTAAAAATAGCTGGGTATTAAGTGAAATTTTAAAACCAAAAAATAAGAATTATTAAAGAAATATGTATTTTTTATGAAAGTGTTTTTTTTTTATTAATAATATAAACAAAAATTATGATTAAAAATAATAATTCTTTTAACTATATTAATAGAGAATTATCTTGGCTTAAATTTAATGAAAGAGTCTTAAGTCAGACACTTGATAATAAAACGCCATTATTAGAAAGAGTTAGGTTTCTATCAATAGCATTCTCTAATCTTGATGAATTTTTTATGGTTAGAGTGGCAGGATTAAATGTTCAAAAATATTCACGAAATAAAAGTTTTGATGGATTAACACCACAACAGCAACTCAAGCTGATAGATAAAGAAACATCAAAGATGATTTCAGATATAAAATCAATATGGATAGATTTACTAAAAGAGCTTTCAGAAAATAAGATCCATATAGATGTAGAAAAAACACTGAAAACAAAAGATAAAACATTTATAAAAAATTATTTAGAAGAAAATAATTGGGGGGTTTTAACGCCAATTATTATTGATCCATCTCACCCATTTCCTTTTATACCAAATAAAGAAACAACCTTAGTATGTCGTTTAATAAATAATAAAAAAACTTTTTATGGAATACTGAGAGTGCCAGAGGGATTAGAAAAATTTATTAAATTACCTGGTAAAAAAATACGTTTTGTATCTATGGAGACAGCCCTACTTATTTCTCTAAAAGAAATTTTCCAGTGTGATAGGGTTTTGGATAAAGGTGTTTTTAGACCAATTAGGAATAGTGAATTAGAATTAGGTGGTGAGGGAGAAGATTTATTTTTAGTATTTCAAAAAGCTATTTTTGAGAGAAGAAGACAAGAGGTAATAAGAATTGATTTTGATGAAAACATATCTAGTCACTTAATTAAATTCATAAATAAAAAACTTAACTATAAGGATGTAAATACATATAAACTTCCAATACCCATTAATCTTTCTAGTATAGAGTCAATTTTTTTAAAAGATTTTAAAAAATTATTTTTTCCAAAATTTAAGGTACGATTTCCTGAAAGAATTAAAGATTTTAAAAATGATTATTTTAAAGCAATAGCGAATAAAGATATTGTTATTCATCACCCATTTGAATCTTTTGAAGTAGTGACTCAGTTTATTGATCAAGCCGCAGATGATCCAAAAGTCTTATCAATAAAACATACTTTATACCGAACAACTGATGACTCGCCGATAGAAGCAAGTTTAGTTAGAGCAGCACAAAAAGGGAAATTAGTAACTGTCATTATAGAGCTGCAAGCACGTTTTGATGAAGAGCGTAACTTAAAATGGGCAAAAGAATTAGAATTAGCTGGAGCGCAAGTTGTTTTTGGCAATATTGATATGAAAACTCATGCAAAAATTACACTTGTAACAAGGAAGCAAATGAATTCTGTTGTAAATTACGCACATTATGGAACAGGTAATTATCACCCGAGAAATGCAAAAGTTTATATGGATTTATCTTACTTCACCTGTGACAAAACATTAACAAATGATGCTGCAAAAATGTTTAATTATTTAACTAGTTATTCAGAACCAACAACAATAAAAAAAATAGTATATTCTCCAATAACTGCAAGAAACAAATTAAATGAACTAATTAGAAATGAAATTACAAATGCTGGAAAAAATAAACCATCTGGAATAGTATGTAAGTGTAATTCTCTTGTTGATAAACAAATTATTGATGAATTTTATAAAGCATCTCAAAAAAATGTAAAAATTGAATTGTTGATAAGAGGAATTTGCTCTCTAATACCTGGTAAAGAAAATCTATCGGAAAATATAGTTGTTAAAAGTATAATTGGTCGTTTTTTAGAACATACGAGAATATATTGTTTTTATAACGGTCATAAATTCCCTCATAGAAAAAATATCTTGTTTATTTCTTCTGCCGATTTAATGCAAAGAAATCTAGATAGGCGTGTTGAAACATTTATTCCTATTGAAAATGAAACTGTACATGAACAAATATTAAATCAGATCTTAATTGCCAGTATGACAGATAATACAAATTCTTGGCAAATGTTAAGTAATGGCAATTATCAGAAAAAAGAAATATCAAGCAAAGAGAAAAAGTTTTCCTCTCACAATTTTTTTATCAAAAATCCAAGCTTGTCTGGGAGGGGTTCAGCAAAACTCAAATCTAGAGCTAAGTCTAATTTAAAAATTTGAAAATAGAATTTAATCCCACTCACAATAATTGGACATAAGCAGGAAGAAATATACTGTGAGTGGTAAAAAGTATTTAAATTTTATTTTTTACAGCCGTGTTAATAGAATATTAAATTTTTATAAATTAAACTAATTTTTAAATTTCATTAATCTCAAATAAATTTTTTAGTTCCTTCAATTTGTTAAAAATTGAATCTTTTACTTCTTAGTAACTATAATTTTAAAATTAATTTTTTGCATTTACAATATTAGATAGAAATTGATTTGCACATCTATCCCAAGTAAATTGCATTGCAAATTTTCTACAATCATTTCTATCAATCTTTAAGGCTTTTTTAAGTGAGTTTTCAATATCGTTATCAAGACTGTCAATTAATGAGTTTTTTAAAATATCTTTAGGACCTGTTACTGGGTAAGCAGCCACTGGTGTTCCAGAGGCTAAAGACTCTAAAATTACATTTCCAAATGTATCTGTTTTGGATGGGAATACCAACGCTTCAGCATTTGCATAATAATTTGCTAAGTCTTGACCTTTTTTCATCCCAACGAAAGATACATATGGATATTTATTTTGTAGTCGTTGTTTTTCTGGACCATCTCCAACAACAATTTTATCCATCTTAGTTCTTATTTCTAAAAACGCTTCGATGTTTTTTTCTAATGAAACTCTACCAATGTAAACAATATACTTTTTCAGTCCTTTTCTTCTTTTTAAAGGATTAAATAATTCAGTATTAACTCCCCTTGACCAAATTTTAAGATTTTGAAATTGATATTTAGTTAATTCGTTTCGCATAGATACTGTTGGGACCAATACATTACATGCATTTTTATGAAAATTTTTTAAAAAAGAGTACCCAATTATTTTTGGTATCATTATTCTCTGCTCTATATATTCTGGAAATCTCGTATGAAAAGAAGTTGTATATCTCAACCTATTATTCTCACAGAATTTTTTCCCCGCAATTCCAACTGGCCCTTCAGTGGCAATATGTATAACATCAGGATCATAATCACCAAAAAATTTTTCTGTTATTTTTTTTGTATTAATTGCTATTTTTATTTCCTTATACCAAGGATAACTAAAATTAGTAAACATCATTGGGTGGAGTACTTCAATTTGATACTTTTGTTTTAAAAATGGATTAATATGTAGGTATGTATTTACAACACCATTAACTTGAGGAAGCCAAGCATCGGTAATGATCGCTAATTTTTTCACACTGATACACTTTCTGCTAGTTTGTTATGTTTATGTTGAAAAATTTTTTCTCTTTCAATTGACCAGTCAATAAGGGATAATTGTCCCTCTTTATTTTCCACTAGCGCAGAACAACTCTCAACCCAATCACCATCATTGCAATATAACACTCCGTTTAATTTTTTTATAACGGGCTTATGAATATGGCCGCACACAACAACATCGGCATTTGCTCTTTTAGCGCTATCAGATACGGCAAACTCAAAGTTAGAAATAAAATTCGTGGCTCTTTTTGTTTGATGTTTGAGAAATTGAGATAATGACCAATAAGACAGACCTAGTTTTCTTCTGACAAAATTTAGATAGTTATTCAACTTTAATATAAATTCGTATAGGGATGACCCAATACTTGCCAGCCATTTAGCATTTATTATAACTGCATCAAATTCATCACCATGTAAAACAAGGGCATTTCTTCCATCAGCTAGTTTGTGTGTAAACTTATTTTTTATTGATATATTCCCTAGTGAAAAACTTGTGTAACTTTTTACAAGTTCGTCATGATTACCTGGGATAAATATAACTTTTGTACCTTTTCTTGCTTTACGCAAAATCTTCTGGATAATGTCATTATGAGTTTGATGCCAATAAATTTTTTTTTTCATTCTCCATGCATCAATAATATCGCCAACTAAAAATAAATATTTTGAATCTGTTGATCTCAAAAATTCAAGAAGCATTTCACTCTTGCTATTTTCTGTTCCAAGATGAAGATCAGATATCCATATAGTTCTATAATATGAAACTGATTGCTGATCTTTCATTTTAATATAAAAAAATAATAAAAATTTGTTAAAATTTTATTTCAATTACATTAACTAATATGTAACGGTTTTTCTGTTATTAGGCTCAATCCTATTATTTGTGAATTTCTAGGAAATTCCAAAGAAAATTCATAAAAAATTAATATTACCGTTTGAATAAAAAGATTAAAAATAAACCTAAAATAAAAAAGAAAAATGATAAAGCGCTTAATAATTGATTCACTAACAGCGCAAGAATAAAATTTAAGGACTCAGCAAAACACAAATCTAGAGCTAAGTCTAATTTAAAAATTTGAAGCTGGAATATATCCAGCTTCAAGAATTTAGCTTTTAATTAATCGACTCAACGCCTTCTATATCAAATCCGTCTGCGATACTTGAAGAAATAGATCTGACAATACCATAACCTGAATCTTCTTGGACAAGTTCCATTCCAGTTCCATCACTATCATCATTATTTGATGTGGTAACATCTTGTGCCATGATCATAACATTGCCTGCTTCTTCTTCTTCGAAAACAAAACCTTTTCCACCATTGTCTTCAGATGATGAATTGATAACAAAAGCACTTACATTTCCTGGACCTTCTTCAGAATGTTTATATCCATCATCTGTATTGCTTAGTGCAATTGTATCAATGATTGTCATGTTAATTGATCCTTCTTGTTCCTCATCAAAGTCAAGACCTTCATCCCAGTTACCAATAATTGTTGATCGAGTTACTTCAGCGTAGATATCTCCAGGACCTGCTTCATCCACATCAAATCCATCGTCAACATCAATACCAAATTCATATTCTTCAACAAAACCACTGTCATAAAGACTTACTTCTCTTTCAAAACAGCCATCATCTGGAGATCCAGTAATAGCAGGTGGTACAGCTGATTCAGTCATCTGACCATCTTCAAATTCACCTTCGTCTTCTTCAGGGAGATAGGCTTCCAAAATATCTGGGTGGCAATAATAACCATTGTTATTAAATGATGTATTTTCAATCTGTGCAATAACTGAGCCAGCTTGACCTTCATCAAGCTCTACTCCATCTGCACCGACTCTCGTAAACGAAGAGTTTAAAATAGAAGCAATTAGATCTCCATTGTCTCTTTCATCTACACGCAGACCGTCGGCATCAAACATTCCTTGACCAACATTGTCAACAACTACATTATTTAAGGAAACAGAAATAGAAGCTGGCGAACCGCCGCCTGCTCCTCCCCCGCCTGCACCACACGTTGCACCAACATCGCAATCGGATACATGAATCCCGTGGTTAGCAACATCAGAAACCTTTACATCGTTAAGAACTAATTTAACCATTCCATATTGATTGTCTCTAACATTTAACAAAATTCCTTTACCACCTACACCATCTAAATCAGCACGGTTTTCAATATTAAAACCTCCAGGACCTCTGAAATTTATTGAGTGTATAGACATATCACCGCCATTTGTTGATTCAAGAATTGTAAAATCATCCATAGCGTGAATTGTTTGGCCCTGACCATAAATAAATAATGGTGCTGTACTAGTATAACTTAAAGATGATAAAATTTTAATATTATTTCCACTCTTTATATAAATTACATTTGCACCAGCCGACTTATTGGCATTTTCTATAGCTGCTCTAATAGATCCATCACCGCTATCCTTTGAATTAGAAACCACATAAGAATGTGCTAAAACAACATTGGTTAGAGAAACAATAGTACAGATAAGAAAAGTAATTATTAAATTATTTTTCATAAAAATCTCCTTCATCATTATTAAATATGAAGTATTAAAAAATTGTTAAAGGCATGATAAAAAAAAGGGGTAAAAATTGAAATGAAAATTGTTTTTTTACAGACGTATTAATTTAATATTGAGTTTTTATTACTAGGATCTAAACTATAAGTACTATCTCTTAAAAATTTTGTAATCTCAATAAGATTGCCAATTTCTTTTATGGTTTCAAAAGGTATTCTTTGTCCAATATGAACATCAATT
Source organism: uncultured Alphaproteobacteria bacterium (assembly GCA_902519435.1). The sequence continues at coordinate 21,911 of CABYKC010000005.1, read as the reverse complement.
TTTTTTCCCATTCTTCTTTTAAGTTCATATATCATTAAAGAATATCGAAAAACTTGCCCAATTTTATCAGCAACATGAAAAAGTTCGCTATTTTGTCCTTCAAAAAAAATGGGGAGAACAGGTGATTGATTTTTCATTATTATTTTAGAAGTAAATTGTTTCCAATCACCATCTATTGCTTTGATTCCTTTTTTTAATTTTGGTTTTGTTGAAACTGATCCTGATGGAAAAATAATAAGTACCCCATTATTTCTTAAGTGTTCTTCACTTTCTTTACGTGCAGCGATATTATTTATTAAAGCATTTTTGTTTTTAGAAAAATCAAGAGGAATAATTTTGTCCTTAATAAGATCTGCTCCTTGTAAAACTTTATGCGTAATAATTTTGTAATCTTGTCTGATTTTACTAATTAAAGAGCATATTGTAAGCCCGTCAGCTATACCAAATGCATGGTTAGCGATTACTACAAGCCTACCATTTTCAGGAATATTATTTTTAGAATGATAATGGGCCTGAACACGGAGATCTAATCTTTCAATTGCATCATGCCAAAAATTCTCTGGAGGTAAATTTTCTCTTAAATAATCCTTATACAACTTACGTAACTTAATTTTACCCGTTCCCAATTCGGTTAATTGAATAATAATCTTTCCAACAGGACTAACTTCGGAGTTAGAAAAGGTAAGCGCTGGTTTATTAATTTTCATAAAATTTACTTTAAAATCTTAATTTTATAATGTTAAACAATTGTTAAAGTACTCGAAAAAGGAGAAATAAAAAATTAATCCCACTCACAATTATTGGTAATTAGCAGGAGGAAATAATACTGTGAGTGGTAAGAAACATTTAAATTTTATTGTTTACAAATAGATTAATGGAATATTAAATTTTTATAAATTTAATTAATTTTTAACTTCATTAATTCTCAAATAAATTTTTTAGTTCTTTCAATTTATCAAAAATTGAATCTCTTACTTCTCTAAACTTATCTAATTGGTTTGAACTAAAACGATCTGATGCAGGATCATCAAATGGAATTGAAAGTATCTGAGCTTTAGAATTTAAAACTGGGCATACCTCTTCTTTACAAAGTGTAAAAACGGTATTTAATTCATCTCTGAACTTATTGTCTAAACTTTCAAAATCTTTTGAAAAATTTTTTGATATATCAATATCGATCTCACTCATAACCAAAATTGCATTAGGATTGACTTCTTTGGGTACTGATCCTGCACTTTTAATAATGCAATTAGGATATAATTTTTTTGCAATTCCTTCAGCCATTTGACTTCTTGCTGAATTAGCAACACACATGAATAGAATATTTTTATTTTTCATGCTAGCAAATAAATATATCCAAAAATAAATAGTGGGAGCTGTAAACCAAAGTTTGTAAGCAGAGCTCTATCTTTTGTCATATAACCAACAATTGACCAACCAACAGCACCTGTACCGTGAATAATTATGTTAATTGGATAGGCATTTAAATTTGTTAATAATATTCCTGATAATATTAACGCGGTGCTAAACCACTTTATTCTATTGATTGACAGATCTGTCATATTTTCTCCTTACTTCTATAAATTATAAATATTACACTTTAATTTAATGATCTGTAGGAAAAAATAAAATCTTCTTGGATTTTTGATTCAATAGCTCCTTTTCTTCTTGATCGCACTAAATCAATAGCTTCTTGTTTTTCATAGTTAAATTCAATAAGTAAAATAGCAGCTATAGTGCCAGCTCTTCCTTTTCCCCCGCGGCAATGTAAAACTATATTTTTGCCATCTATTAATTCGTTTTTTAGCAAAACTTTTGTTGTCTCCCATTTATATTTAAAGTCTTTATCTGGTGCTCCCATGTCATAGATGGGTAAATGGTACCAATGTAATTTATGTTCATAAATACTTTTGACAAATAGAGTTTTATTACACAATTTTTCAAATTCGCTATCTTCAACAAAAGAAGTAATGGAGCTACAATTATTATCTTTAAATAATTCTAATTCCTTTTTTAAAATTTTTTCTTCAAACAAACCATTCGAATTTAGGCCTGGGAAAGAAGTTAATATAATTTTGCCTGCAAATGACTTTGAATCTATAAAATCATATTTGCTAAATTGCATTTATGCTTGTTTAGCTAAAAAAGATTTTCTTGCATCTTCTAAATAGGGACGAAAATGTTCAACATCGGGAGTTTTTTTATCTAAAATTTTTGCTAAATCATCAAATCTTCGAAGCTCTACTGCTTTATCCATAAAAGGTTTACTAATAAAATCATCTGCTTCTTCTTTTGTAAAAGGACCACCTTGAACTTTTAACGAAAGCTTTGATGCCTCTGATAAACTCTCATAATAACCCTCTTCTACACTTGATAAATATCTTTTTGAATCAACATGCGCTCTGATTGGTAAAATAACATCTTCACCAAAATATTTTTTTAAAAAATCCGCACCTAAATTTTCATGATGACCATCTTTACCCTCGTGGATGGGATCGCCGTCTTCATATATGAGATGCCCTATATCATGGAGCAGGGCAGCTGCTATTGTTGGACCAGGTAATTTATGTTGTTCTGCCAATTCAGCACATTGAAGGGCGTGTTCAAGTTGTGTCACATCCTCATTACCATATTGAATATCAGCACCTTTTGTTTTCAAAAGATCTAAGAGATAATCTACAATATTTTCTTCCATCCTCATTAATAATTAACTTATTAGAAAATAAATTCAATTCCAACTTTAATAAGATTGATCAAATTTATAATAATATTTATTAAGTAAATATTTAATGGATAAAAAATTATTAACCCCCGGCCCTCTCACAACATCGATGTCAACAAAAGAGGCTATGCTTCATGATTGGGGTTCTAGAGACACAAAATTTATTGATCTCAATGCATCAATTAGAGATTCCCTTGTTAGATTAATAGATGGTGAAAATAAATATCAGTGTGTTCCAATGCAGGGAAGTGGAACTTTTGCTGTAGAGTCGATGGTGAGCTCTCTTACTCAAAAAGATTCTAAAATTCTGATTCTGATCAATGGTGCTTACGGACAAAGAATGAAAAAAATGTGCACTTATTTAGGTAGAGATTTTATTGAATATGAAGTTGCTGAACATGAAGTACATGACATCAATAAAATTGAAGAGTTAATTGATAGCAACGATTTAACACACGTCTTTACTGTATATTGTGAAACAACATCGGGTATTTTAAATCCTATTGAAGACATTGCAAAATTGGTTGAAAGGAAAAAATTATCTTTATTCATCGATGCGATGAGTGCTTTTGGGGCCTTACCTTTAAGCTCAAAAACAATTGCTTTTGATGCTGTTGCAGCTTCATCTAACAAATGCTTGGAAGGTGTGCCAGGTGTTGGTTTCATTCTTGTTAAAAATGAAGTTATTGAAAATGCAAAAGGTAACAGTCACTCACTAAGTCTAGACTTGTATGATCAATGGCAAGCGATGGAAAAAAATAAACAATGGCGATTTACACCTCCTACACACGTGTTGGCTGCATTCAATCAAGCGATTGAGGAACATAAAGAACAAGGCGGTGTAAAGGGAAGAGGCAAAAAATATAAGAAAAATTGTGAAATTATATGTAATGGAATGAAGGATTTAGGGTTTGAACAATTGCTACCTGATAATTTACAAGCACCAATTATTATTACGTTTAAACAACCTAATGATCCTAAATTTAACTTTGAGAAATTTTATAATGCTCTTAGTGAAAAAAATTTTTTAATTTATCCTGGAAAATTAACAGTCGCAGAAACTTTTAGAATTGGTTGTATTGGAAATTTAGATGAACAAGACATGAGGGATACAATAAAAGCTGTAAAAGAAGTCGTTACTGAACTGGAAATAACATTAAACTAATACAAAAATGACAAAAGAAATTGAAATACCTTTAATAAAAGCAACAAATGAAAATCTCAAAGGATATGGATATTTAATTGATAGTTTTGAAAAAAGTGAAATTGAAATTGTTACTTGGCCAAAACAAGGATGGCGCGAAATAGAAGAGGGAACTGGTAATGAAGGTGGAACTACCGAAGGTTCTTTTGATACTTGGTGGCAAGGTGACGTTCTTTATGGACAAAATAATGCTGTGCAACATAAGAGTGATTATGAAGTAGATGGGAAATATATACTTGGTTATGCCAATAATCCTGATCAAGAATTACAAAAAGATAAATATACAGACCCAACAAAAATATTTTTATGGCATGCAAATTATCATCCTGATGGAGGTCAGCTTTTTTTTCCTGAAGAAAATAGACCATTTATTTGTCCTTTAGCCTTACCTACCGACGACATAGAACCAGAACATTTCAAAGCATTTTATTGTGACGGATCAAAAGGTTTGTATATTCATCCAAACATTTGGCATGAAGGGGTGTTTCCAATTACAGAAAAACAATCGTTTCAAGGAAAACAAGGTAAAGTACATGCAAGAGTTAGTATTGATTTAAAAGAAGAGTTTGACAAATATATCTTTTTTAAAACTAGAATTTAATTGGTAATAGATTATTTTATACCCGAAGTTGCAAAACTCTCTACAAACTGTCTTTGAAAAATAATAAATGCAATTATTAGTGGTGCGGTTACCATTAATGTCCCTGCGCTTATAGTAGCCCACTCGATACCTGATTCCTCCATAGAAAAGATAGCTAAACCAACATTTAAAATTCTAGTTTCCTCTGAGTTAGTTATTATTAAAGGCCACAAATAATTATTCCAATGATAAGATATTGATACAAGTCCATAAGCTAAAAAAGTAGGTATAGATAATGGTATGTAAACATGCCATAAAATTCGTAATGCTCCAGCACCATCAATCCTCGCAGAATCATCTAGCTCTTTTGGAACAGTTTTGAAAGCTTGTCTTAAAACAAAAATTCCAAAAGCAGATGCAATGTAGGGAAGGCTAATTGCAGGAATGGTATCTATCAAATTTAAGAATTTAATTGTTTTATAATTTTCGATAAGAATGATTTCTGGATTAATCATTAGTTGAATTAAAACTAATCCAAAAAGTATGTTCTTAAAAGGAAACTCATATCTTGCAAAAGCAAATGCAGTCAGAGAACATAAGATAAACTGGCATGAAGTGGTCATTGTAACGTATATAAATGTGTTGAACATATATCTTGCAAAAGGAGCTTGTGACCAAGCATTTTCAAAATTGTATAAGGTCAGAGGGGCAAACAAATCAAATTTAACTTGATATTCTATTGGGTGTATCGAAGCCCAGATTGCATATAAGAGCGGTAGTAACCATAAAAATCCAAGTAACCAAGCACCAATAATATTAATATTTTTATAGAATGAATACATTTTTATTGGTAATGGACCTTTCTATCCAATAAAAAAATTTGACCAATTCCTATTATTGACAATAATATAATTAGTAAAACCGATAATGTTATTGCGTATGCTGTATCCCAAAATTCAAAACCATTCTCATAAATATAATAGAGTAATAAAGCGCTGTTGTAATTTGGACCTCCACCAGTCATAGTGAATAAATGTTCTATTCGTGTAAAGGCAGTAATTACTGCATTGACTGAAACAAATAATAAGGTTGGTGTTATCATTGGTAGTGTAATTTTGTAAAACATTTGCCAACTATTAGCCCCTTCAATAATTGCTGCCTCTTTCATTTCCCTAGGTATTCCTTGAAGAGCAGCTAGAAAAAAAATCATGTAAAAACCAGACTCTTTCCAAATACTTACAGCAATAATACCCCATAAAACTTGATCAGGGTTTCCTAAAATATTTGTATTTTGGAAACCAAATAAAGATCCAACTTGATCAATTAATCCAAAACCAGGAAGAAAAAAAAAGAGCCATATATTACCAACAGCTATTAAGGGTAAAACTACAGGTAAAAAATATGCAAAACGAAGCAATGGTCTACCGGGTAACTTGCTGTTTACCCATTGCGCCATAATTATTGCAATAATTATTGAAGATGGGATTGTAGAAATTGCATAAACAATATTGTTAGACATAACCTTCCAAAAAATGGGGTCTGAAAACATATGTTCATAATTTTCAATACCTTTAAACTTACTTGGTTTTCTGCCTTTAGGAGTAGAAAAAAAACTCATATAAATTGTTTTAACAACAGGTATGTGAACAAAAGTTAATAATAATATGAATCCAGGCGATAAAAGTAAAATTACTGGTATATGTTTTTTAATTTTAGTTATCATAAAAAAAACGGCACTATTATTAACTAGTGCCGTTTGATATTTTTTCTTTATCTGTAATCTTTTAGTATTTTATCAATTTCGGCATGCGCCTCTAAAAGAGCAGTTTTAGGATCTTTTTCCCCAGCAACTGCTGCTTCTAACGCTCTATTAAAAATTGAAACAGTTTTAGGTTGCTCGTAGGTCGAAAATTCTGGACCTGCATACTCCAACTGATCTCTTGCAACAGCTGGATATGGAAATTCTTTTAAAAATTCTTTCATTTCATCAGACTCCCAAGTCTCAGCTCTAGGTGCAACATAACCAGTGGCTTTTGTCCAGGCAACAGACTGTTTAGGTTCTGTTATCCATTTTACAAAGTCTTTTGTTGCTTGCTGTTCCTCTTCTGTAGTGTCAATTGATAGATAAAAATTTCCTCCTCCAACTGGTGCTCCAAATTGTTTAATACCAGGAATGAAAGCTACACCCCAATCAAACGGAGCATTATTTCTGACGTTTGTCAGATTTCCAGTAGTAGTCCACATCATTGCAGTTTGACCCTCAAAAAATGCCTGTGGAGTAGATCCCCATTCAAGTATACCTGGTCTCATCACCCCTTCAGTAGTACTAAGAGCTACAAGTTTTTCTAATGCTTCAATGGCTTCTGGTGAATTAATATATGTTTCAGTGCCATTATCGTTCATAATTTTTCCACCATTGCCATAAACAATTGCACTAAATAACCAGTATGGAAAACCAGCAGATGGAATTCTTATTCCGTATTGACTTACATTTCCATCAGAATCTTTGATTGTTAATTTTTTTGCAACTTCTAGCTGTTCATCCCAAGTCTTAGGTGGATTTTCAGGATCTAATCCCGCAGCTCTAAAAGCATCCTTATTGTAATAGAGTACTGGTGTTGATCTTTGAAATGGAATCCCATAAGTTTTACCATCAACTTGACCATTAGCCATAAAAGCAGGATAAAAACCACCTATCCAATTATCAATTTCGTCTTGAGTTAATATATCGTCCCAAGCCATTACACATTCTTCGTCTATATATTTAAAAATTGTAACAGCAATCATAACTGATGTTGCAGGAGCTGTTCCAGATTTACATGCTGTTAGAAATTTAGTATCTGTATCTGTATAACTTCCTGTGAAAACAGCTTTCACATTTACATCTGGATTTAATTTTGTGTAATCTTCTGCAAATTTTTCAATTGCCTGAGCAGCTCCACCACCTACAGCGACTGGAAAATAAAATTCTAGGTCAATAGCCCTTACACTTAATGATGTTATTACCACGGTTAAAGAGATAATAAGTAATTTAATTATATTCATTATAAATCTCCTATTTTTATCAATGAGATTTTTTTGGTTAAGATATAAATATTAATATTTTGTTAAATTTTAACAAATTTATTTTTAAATTTTTTAATTCTTTTTTATTATTTTTTTTTTATGTATATTTAGTAAATATTTATGATGAAAATTATTCACCTCTCTGACCCCCATATTCATACAAATGAATTATTTGGCATAAACTCTGTAGAAAGATTCAAATGTGCTTTAGAACACATTGTTTTAAATCACCGTGATGCAGATATGTTTGCTATAACTGGTGATATAACAGACATTGGAGATGAAGATTCTTACAATCTGTTTAAAAAAATAATAAAAGAATTTAATCTACCCCTAAACCTTGAACCAAAACTAATACCTGGTAATCATGACAATCGTGAAAATTTTAAAAAAACTTTAAATCATGTGCCAACTGATAGTAATGGATTTATCCAATACTACGATGACTATAAGAATAATAGATTTATTTTTATAGATACTCTGGAGCACGGAACACACATTGGTCATTATACGTTAAAAAGACAAGAATGGTTGATTGATCTTTTAAATAACACAGATGATAATAAAGAAATTTATATATTTATGCACCATAATCCATTGGCACTGGTTAGAGATGAAAGCGATGGTATTGGATTAAAACATAAAAAAGAATTTAAAGAAATATTGATTAGTAAAAAAAATATTAAACATATTTTTTTTGGTCATCAGCATATTACTAGTTCCGGATCATATCTTGGTATAAGTTTTTCCTCGCCAAGGAGCACATGGTCACCTCTAATACCAAATTTTACATCTGAATATAGGCTTGGTTTAGCTAATACTGATCCAAATTACAATGTAGCAATTTTAAATAAAAATGGAATAGTAATTCATACTGAAGATTTTTTAAAAACTGAAGTTAATTGGTTTGAATAAAAGTTATTTTTTTTCGATTACAAATATTTCGTTATTAAAATAAAGGCCTTTATTTTTTGCAACAATATTTTTAACTACTTTTTCATAATTACTTTTCTTTTCAGCTTTCATTACTTTGTCATCATCCATTTGATTGACATAAATAGCAGCATTCCATGCTGAAAATATTAATGAAGTAGCAATACTTCCACTTATTTCATTTGGTAGTGCTCTTAATTTACATTTGATATTTTTTTTATCTTTAAATGAAAGTTTTTGTAAAATTTGTTTATCTAAATTTTTCTTTAAATAAGCAATAATGCTATTTCCTAAAGAAGGAAAAGGGTCTTCTTTCGGCCAAATTTTTTTAATGATATCATTTGCAGGATCCTTTCCTGATGCATGAATTGTAAGTAATTTGCCCTTCGATTTTAGTGCTTTGATCATCGGCTCAATAACATATCTTACTTTTTTTTCTGCTGTTATTCTTGAGCGATAAGGTTGAGATGCAATAATTAAATCAAACTTATTCTCTGAATTATTTTTGGTTGGAATAAGTTCATTAACATTAAACTCTTGATCCTCTCTATAGATAACCATAACAGATGGTTCTTTATATGTAGGATTCCCAGTTTTTTTATTAATTTCTATATTCCATTTTTTTTCTAAAAATTCATTCTGTTTTCTTAATTGTTGAGAAAATTCAATGGAAGTATCTCCTTTTAATTTAACTACATGCCAATTAATTTTTTTTTGTTTTTGTAAATTATTAGATTTAAGATTGGCAGCCTCTGCGTAGTGTAAGTTTGAAATAACAAAAACGGTATTTTTATGCTCAATAAATCTATCAGGTAATTTTTCTAAACCAAGGCGAACATCCTCAATACTGATTTCTTTTGTAGAAACTAAGAGAGGAATAGTTGAATTTGATACATGACATTGACGCATAACATTCATAAGCAGTGATCCATCACCCATACCAGCATCAAAAATTTTTATACCTGGTTTTTGAGGTTTTATTTTATTTACATATGGTCTAATTGCATCAGCTATCTGATTCTTTTCATTTGTAGTGGTTACAAACAATAAATATTTCTGTCTATTGTCATAAAATCTAAAATTTTTTTTCATTAGAAGTAAATATTATTACTTTTACACATAATTAGAAAGTTTTTAAAACTAGATTTTACCAAGGTAGTGAAAAGGTTTTAACATTTGTGAAACTTTTCATAGCTTCAATAACTCCCTCTTTGTATCCCAAGCCAGAATCTTTAATTCCACCAAAAGGAGACATTTCAATTCTGTAACCTGGAACCTCCCAAATATTTACAGTGCCAACATTTAAACCTTGAATATATTTTTTTGCTCTCATGAAGTTATTAGTACATACACCAGATGATAATCCAAATGCTGTTGAGTTAGATATTTTCATTACTTCATCATCATCATTTGGAACACGAATTATTGGGATAACTGGGCCAAATGTTTCTTCTAAAACTAATTCACTTTTGGGATCAACGTTATCTACCACTATTGGAGGTAACAAAGCACCATTTCTTCCAGGATGATATAAAATTTTTGCGCCATCTTCTTCTGCTTTTGATACTCTCTTATCAAATAGTTCAGCAGCTTCAGCATTTACTACTGTACCGAGGTCTGTCTCCAAGTTCATTGGATCACCAAACTTAATTTTTTTAGCTCTTTCTAAAGCCATTTCAACAAATTTGTCAGCAACTTTCTTCTGACACAAAATCCTTTTTACTGCAGTACAACGTTGTCCTGAGTTTTTTGTTGCACCAGTGACAGCTAAGTCCGCTGCTTTTTTTAAATCATCATCATCAAGATCATCTAAAACAATTAAGGGATCATTTCCTCCTAATTCAAGAACAGTTCTTTTGTAACCTGCTTGCTCAGCAATATACTTTCCAACACCTACGCTGCCAGTAAATGTAATTAAATCAATATTTGGATTTTGAATCATTTCTAATCCAATGTCTTGAGGCCATCCAGTGACTACAGAAAACATTTCTGGAGGCAGGCCTGCTTCATATAAAATATCTGCAAGAATCATTACTGTCATAGGTGTTAATTCTGTTTGTTTGCAAACCGTACAGTTATTTGTCGCTATTGATGGAGCAATTTTATGAGCAACCATATTTAAAGGATGATTAAAAGGTGTAATGGCAGAAATTACATTTAGTGGCTCTCTTATTGTAAAAATTTTTCTAGCCTTACCATGAGGTGTTAAATCACAAGAAAATATTTCCCCGTCATCTAAAATACATAATTGAGCAGTTAAGGAAAAAACATCAAACGCTCTTCCAACCTCGTACAAGGAGTCTTGTTTTGATATGCCAAGCTCAAGTGTAATAATATCTGATATTTCTTCTTTCCTACGCACTAATTCTTCTGCAGTTTTTTGAAGAATTTGTTGTCGTTCATAACGTGTTAAGTTTGGTTTATAGTTAGCTGCAATGTTTATAGCATCTTTTGCATGCTGTGCGTTCCCAGCTGGGACTGTCCCTATTACTTCATTCGTGTATGGATAATGGACATTGATAGTTGTTTCAGTTTCAATTTTTTTTCCTGCTATTCTCATAGGTTGATGAATAATAGTCTTATTCATGAAGTTGCTCCTTCTAATGCATAATAGAAAGCATCATAATTATTTAACTTATCAGTACTTTCTAGTGATGTAATTTTTTTATTAGAAATAAATGGTACCTCTCTTTCATGTAAACCACCATGCGAACGGAGAGGTTCTTTTAGGTTTGTAAAATCATGAGCTGTTTCTGATGAGCCTATTGTCATGTATTTAGAGCTCATACATATTATATCTCCCATTCTATCCTGAGGTAAATGATATTTTTCACATGCAACATCATTTGTTAATACAATTTCAATGTCATCAAATTTTTTTATTTCTGAAATTGCATGATTTATCATCGATTTATCAGACAAATATATTGTTGCAAAAGAACCTAGAGCTCCATGATGTACGACATATGGATCTGTGATAGGTAAAATAACCTTTGATTCGTTTTTTCCAAGTTTCGCATCGAGAATGTCCTGTAAGTAAATGGCATTTGGTGTCCCATCAGATTTTGATTTGGGTTGCATGCCGTGATCTGCTGTTATTATTATTGAATTATTATTAGTATTTAATTCACCAATATACTTATCAAACATAGCATAAAAAGTGTTGGCCACTTCTTCACCTGGTGCATATTTGTGTTGAATAAAATCTGTTGTAGATAAATACATTATATCAGGTTTAAATTCATGAAGTAGTTTTACTCCCGCAGCCATTACAAACTCAGAGAGTCCTTGTGAATATACTTCTGGCACTTCCATTCCTAGCCATTCATTAACTTCCTCAATACCATTTTCATTTAATGACACTTGATCAGATTTTTCTGAAGAAAAACATATTGCCCTTGCATCATTAAATGCAAGTCCGTGGGAAAGTAACTTACGAAGTTTATCTTTAGCAGTGACAATTGCTATCTTAGCTCCAGACTCATAATATTTTTGAAAAATTGTTGGGGCTCTTAAAAATTTAGGATCATTCATCATCACTTCTTCACCTGTAGATGGGGTGTAAAAAAAATTTCCACAAATGCCATGAATCGAACTTGGTCTTCCAGTGACTATCGATATATTATTTGGGTTAGTAAAACTAGGTATAGCACTATTAACTAACAGGTCTTCTCCATTTTTTTTTAAAGAGTCAATGTTTGGTGTTAATTTAAGCTTTGATGCCTCTTCAAAATATTCTTTTTGACTTCCGTCTAAACATATTACAATTGCTGTTGATTTAAGAATTCCAGGATAAATCCTATCATTAACTTCTATAGCTGCTGTCATATATCTTTAAAAATTGTAGCCTTATCGATGGTATCTATATCGATTTAGATATAAAACCAACTAGTTTTAGCCGCTGTCATAAGTCTTTTTATATTAAAAGAAAAAGAAGCGGTGGGTAGGATTATTCCTTCCATAATTATAGTCTTGGGAGTTACTAAATTGTATTTTGAGATAACTTAAAAAATGACTAAAAAACTGGACTATTCTTAATTTATTTTTTATAGCGGATTAAGTGGAAGAAGATATCAAAGTAGTAAGCTCGGATACAGAAACTATCTCTTGCGATGGTGGTGAAGATGGTTTAGGACATCCCGCAGTTTATTATACCTTCAATAATGAGAATAAAATTGTTTGTGGTTATTGTGGTAAAATATTTATAAAAAAAGAAAAGTAGAAATGTACAAAGAATCTTGGGGTCAAAAAAGAATTTGTCCAATGTGTAGTAAGCAATACTACGACTTAGGAAGAACGGAACTGGAATGTCCAGAATGTGGTAAACTAATTGAAGTAACTACAATGACCAGACCAAGACGTGGTAGAAAACCTGGTAGTACTAATGCTGCCCCTCTAACAAATCCTATTCCTCCAAAACCAAAAGAAAAGGATGATGATCTTGATATCGATAATTTGGATTTGGATAACAACGAAGACAATCTCGAGGATGATACTGTTTTATTAGAAGATGAAACAGAAATTGATCCAATAGCCGAAGGTATTAAACCTAAAGAAGACGGCGAAGAAGAATACTAAAATTTTAATAAAAATTTAGAAGATGTTTAAGGTACTACAAAACACTTGGGCCCTTTTTTTTGGCTTTGCTTTAATTAGTCTTGGTCACGGTCTGCAAGGAACACTTATCGGTGTTCGTTCTGTTTTAGAAGGTTTTAGTTTTTTTGCATCAGGACTTATTATAGCTGGTTATTATGTTGGATACTTAACCGGCGCGTTAACAATTCCAATTTTTTTACAACGTGTTGGTCATATAAGAGTTTTTGCCGCTTTAGCATCGCTTGCTTCTATCGCTATACTATTACACTCAGTATTTGTTCATCCCTATTCATGGATGTTTATACGAATATTAACTGGTTTAAGCCTTGCTGGAATTTATGTGATCATGGAGAGCTGGTTAAATGAAAAATCAACTAATCAAACTCGTGGTCAATTACTTTCCGTTTACATGATTATTACTTTTGTGTTTGTTGGAGCAGGGCAATTTTTATTAAATTTAGGTGATCCAGCTAAGGTTGATTTATTTATTTTAGTATCAATCTTATTATCATTCGCACTTCTTCCTATTCTTTTATCTTCAACAGAACAACCTAATACAGAAAGTCCTAAATTTTTTTCTTTAAGAGAATTTTATACTGTTTCACCTTTGGGTTTTGTTGGTGCCTTAGCAACTGGTTTATCGCATAGTGCGGTTTTTGGATACGGTGCAATTTATGCTTCATCTATTAATTTAAGCTTATTTGAAATTTCTCTGTATATGATGATTATAACGTCAGCTGGCGCCCTATCTCAATGGCCTATTGGATATTTGTCAGATAGAATTGATAGACGTGTTATTCTTATTGGTGTTTCTTTTATGGCTTCAGGTTTGAGTTTATTTTTTGTTTTTGCAAACTTTATGCCGCTAACATTATTCTTAATTTTTACTGGTCTTTTTTCAGTTGCATGTTTACCAATGTATTCACTTACAGTTGCTCATACAAATGACTTCTTACAACCTAATGAGATAGTATCAGCAAGTGCAACCTTTGGTATACTTATTGGTATTGGATCAATTATCGGACCTTTGTTTGTTTCTGGATTCATGGAAATTTTGGGAGCGGTAGGTTTTTACATCTATTTATTTTTAATACACGGACTACTAGGACTGTTTGGTTTGTATAGAATCACACAAAGAACTAAACCACGTGATCTTGAATCACAATACAATCCTTTACCGCGAAATATTAGTCCTGCCGGTATGGAAATGAACCCCGTTACTGAGCCAACTGAGGACGAGTAAGTCTTTTAAATATTCTGTGAAGTAACAAGAGGATAATTATTCCCATATAAATGACTGGTTCAGTTTTATCAGCGCGAACTAAAACATAAAAATGCATACTAGCCAGAATGGCTACTGGGTAAATTAAATAATGAATTTTCTTCCATAATTTAAAACCTAATCGCTTAATCATATTGTTTGTTGAAGTGCTAGCAAGTGGGATTAAAAAAAGAAAACTTATAAAACCAAAAGTTATAAATGGTCTTTTTATAATATCTTGTATGATAAATTGCATATCTAAAAAATGATCTAAAACTATGTAAGTGGAGAAATGCAAACAAACATAATAGAAAGCAAAAAGTCCAATCATTCTTCGTAATACAACTATCGATTTTAAAGGTTTAATATTTGATAGAGTAGTAATCATAAGAGTTATTATTATTAATCTAAGTGCCATTAGACCTAACTCATCCATTAGTTTTTCAATTGGATTTACTCCAAGATTCCCAGTAACAAATTGATACGCCCAGAGTAGGCTTGGAAATAGAATTAAAATAAATAAGACAGGTTTACTGCGGTTAAAATTTCTTGTTGAAAACATTCATTAATAAAATTTAGTTAAATCTAAATCTTTGTAGAGATGTGCTACTTCTTTTTCATAGCCATTAAACATTAGTGTTTCTCTTCGTTTAAACTCTCCAATTCGTCTTTCTGTTCCTTGACTCCAT
The DNA here is from genome assembly GCA_902519435.1 of uncultured Alphaproteobacteria bacterium. The sequence goes on along the minus strand of CABYKC010000005.1, from coordinate 6,860 downwards.
CTTGGATGGTTAACATTAGGATTAACATTAGCATAAAAACCATATTCCCAAGGAGCTAAAGTTTCCCAAGATGTTTCAGGTTGTGTATCTAAAAATCTAATTTCCACAATTGATTTTATTGATTTGAAACCATACTTCCATGGAACAACTAATCTTATGGGTGCACCATTTTGATTAGGCATTTCATGACCATACAATCCAGTTGCTAATATTGTTAAAGGATTCATTGCTTCATCCATTCGAAGCCCTTCTCTATATGGCCAAATGATTGTTCTCTTTTGCTGACCTGGCATTTCTTCAGGTCTGAACACAGTTACGAATTGAACATACTTTGCTGAGCTTAAAGGTTCGACCATTTTTATAAGTTCAGATAACTGAAAACCTTGCCAAGGAATAACCATGGACCATGCTTCAACACATCTCAATCGATAAACCCTATCTTCTATTGTTACATTTGATAAAATTTTTTCTAAGTCAAATGTTTGAGGTTTTTTCACGAGACCATCTATTTTTATTGTCCATGGTCTAGGTTTAAAATTTCCAGAGTTTAAATGCGGATGTTTTTTATGAGTCCCAAATTCATAAAAATTATTATACGTTGTGATTTCTTCGTAAGAATTAAGTTTGTCGTTTTCTTTTAGATTTTTAGTATAAATTGAAAGATCACTATCGTGGTTTGCAAATGCTGATGAGGCAACCGTTGCTAGCATGGCGCTAGCTAAAGATCCCTTTATAAACTTACGTCTATTTAAATATGTCTTATAGGGGGTGATTTCAGATCCTAAAATTTTCATAATAATAATATATATCTTAAATATTAAAATTGAAGATTTGCTTTAATAATCTTAGCTTTTAAAATGGGAGTTATATTTATTTAGTATTTTTTCTGGCCATGTACTTTTGATAAATTCAAGAATAGACCAAACATCGTCATCTGATAACGCATCATTACCAAGCATTTTACCTTCATAATCAGGATTTGATTTTTTAAAACCATATTTAATGACATGAAATAATTGTGCAGGAGAGTGGTGCCAAGTATGCCCAGTGCCATTAAGAGGAGGTGCTCTTCTATGGCCATCTTCATCTAACGATTTATCCCAATCTTCATGACCTGCTAAATTACCCATATGACACCCTGCACAATTTTCAGCATATAGTTTCATACCTTTAAAAATATCAACTTCTGCTGCATGAATACTATGTCCAATACATAATATTAGTGCCGAAATTAATTTAAGGGTTTGCATTCAATTTATATAATTTTTTAAATTTATATTTCATTACAAATCTGTCTTTTTTTTGATAGGATATATCTATGAAAAAATTTCTAATCGCATTTGCCATTTTAACTTCAATAATTGCACTTAACAAACATGCGTACAGTGAAAAAGTTCACGGAATTGCAATGCATGGAACACCAAAGTATGCCAGTGATTTTGAAAATCTAGATTATGTAAACCCAAATGCACCTAAAGGTGGAACGGTAAAATTTGGATCATATGGTTCTTTTGATAATCTTAATAGAGTAGCATTTAAAGGTTCTAAAGCCGCTGGACTTGGGTATGTTAATGATACGTTAATGAGAAGAGTATGGGATGAAGCATTCTCTCTCTATGGTTTAATAGCTAAAAAAGTAGAACTGCCTGAAGATAGATCATCTATAACTTTTTATTTAAATGCAAATGCAACCTTTCATGATGGCTCACCAATAACACGCGATGATGTATTGTTTAGTCTAGAAACATTTCAAACAAAAGGTACTCCAAATCAGAAAAAAACATATGGCAAAGTTGTTGAAACTCAATTGATTGGAAATGATGGAATAAAAATGATTTTTGAAAATAATGAAGATAAAGAATTACCTCTTATTATTGCGGGCTTTCTTCCAATCATTCCAAAAAAATTTTATGAAAATCTTGATGTTACAAAAACATTTTTAGATATTCCTCTAGGCAGTGGTCCATACCAAGTTGATAGTCTCGATCCAGGACGTCAAATAAAATACAAACGCGTTGAAAATTATTGGGCAAAAGATTTACCAGTAAATAAAGGTCTCTATAATTTTGATACAATTATTTATGATTATTACAAAGACTCAAATGTCTTAGTTGAAGCATTTAAGGTTGGTGAATACGACTTTAGAAGGGAATACAACGTTAAACGTTGGTTATCAGAGTATGATTTCAAAGCTGTTCAGAATGGAGAGGTAATACTGACAGAAATGAATAACGATAGACCTGTTGGAATGAATGGTCTTGTGATGAATACAAGACGTGACATATTTAATAATAGAAATGTAAGACTTGCTTTAAGTTATGCCTATGATCATGAATGGATTAATAAAACAATATATCAAAATGCTTATGTGAGAACAGATAGTTATTTTGATAATTCACCACTAGCCTCTTCAGGCTTACCGTCAAAAAATGAGTTAGAATTACTGAATGTATGGAAAGATGAAATTCCAGCAGAGGTATTTACCGAATCATTTACGCCACCTATTACGGATGGAAGTGGTAATGACCGTAAAAATTTATTGAAAGCAAAAGAAATACTTGAAAAAGAGGGATGGTTTGTTGAAAATGGAAAACTGGTAAAAGATGGAAAAGAATTCAAGTTTGAGTTCTTGATTGTCAGTCCATCTGATGAGAAAATTGCCTTAGCCTATCAAAGTAATTTAAAAAAACTTGGCATTACAATGGATGTAAGAACTGTTGATTCATCACAGTATCAAGAACGTTTGTTAAGTTATGATTTTGATATGATTAAAAGATATTGGGGAGTCAGTTTAAGTCCAGGAAATGAGCAACAATTTTATTGGGGATCAGAAGTTGGTCAAAAAGATGGAAGCAGAAATTATCCTGGTATCAATAGTCCAGCAGTTGATGCATTAATTGAAAAACTAATTAGTGCAACAAATAGAGAAGAATTGACAACGGCGATCCACGCACTTGATAGAGTATTGTTATGGGGTCACTATGTTGTTCCTCTTTATCATAGCAACAAAGACAGAATTGCTTATTGGGATTTTTTTGAATACCCAGATGAAATTCCACTTTACGGAATTGTAATTGAGTCTTGGTGGATTAATAAAGATAAACAATAAAATAAGTAATCAAATATTTTTATGAGTCATACAAGAGCTAACATACTCATGTTAATTGCCTCACTTATATGGGGAACAGCTTTTGTCAGTCAAACTACTGGAATGGGAGCCATAGGTCCTTTTACTTTTAGCTTTGGAAGATTCTTTTTTGCTTTTTTAACAGTAATTCCATTTGCGATTTATCTAGAACAACAAAATATTGTTAAAATATTAAGTGATAGAAAAAAAGTTTATCTTTGTTTAGCTACAGGTTTTTTTCTTTTTGGTGGTATGGGTCTTCAACAATACGCTTTACAAAAATCATTAATATCAAATGCTGCTTTTCTCAGTACTCTTTACGTTCCCTTTGTTGGTATAATTTCAAGATTCATAATTAAAAAACAGGTACACTGGATTATCTGGATTGCCATTTTACTTTGTTTATATGGATCATATCTTTTATCCTCTAATCAATCAGTTGAGATTCAACAATCAGATTCACTCTTGTTTATTGCTGCGTTGTTTTTTGCCTTACATATTATTTGTATCGATATTTTTATGAAAGAACTTAACAGTCCTTTTTTATTTGGAAGTATTCAGTACTTTATTGTTTTTATTTTATCTATGATCCTAGCTTTTATGTGGGAAGAACCAAAGCTCTCTAATATGCAAATTGAATGGTTTGAAATTTTATATACGGGTATTTTTTCTGCTGGCATTGGATATACACTTCAGATTATTGCTCAACATAAAGCTAATCCTGCTCCTGCTGCTATAATTTTATCAATGGAGTCAGTCTTTGCTGCCATAGCAGGTTGGATACTTTTAAATCAAGTTTTAGACACACAAAAAATATTTGGATGCCTTGCAATATTTATTGGAGTCATTATAGTACAATTAGTACCAATAATTATTAAACAAAAATGAGTGATAAATTAGACGTAGTTGGAATTGGAAATGCTATGGTAGATGCCATAATTCCTTCCAATCAAAGTGAAATTGAAAAACATGAAATTAATAGAGATTCTATGAATCTTATTGATGAAAATTTAAAAAATAATTTGCATGAAAGTTATTCCATCAGAGAAATGGCTGGTGGAGGTTCCCTTGGTAACTCCATGTTTGGCGTCACCTCTTTTGGCGGTAATGGAAGTTTTATTGGAAAAATTAAAAATGATGAAATTGGAGTATACCTTCAAAAAGATATGATCCGAGAAGGACTAAAATTTCCATTGGGATTTACATCGCCTGAAATTTCAACTGGATGTTGTACAATTTTTGTTGAGGAAGATGGAACAAGAACAATGTGTACTTTTCTTGGTGCTGGAACATTAATAGGTCCTGAAGATATAAAAGAAGATGATATTAAAAATCATAAGATTGCATATTTAGAAGGCTACTTGTGGGATAATGAAAATGCAAAAAAGGCTATGAAAAAAATGGTAGATATTTGCAAGGCTGATAATCAAAAAATTGCATTTACTTTATCTGATCTTTTTTGTGTTGATAGACACAGAGACTCTTTTAAAGAATTAATAACTGAGAATGTTGATATTCTTTTTGCTAACGAAGATGAAATCAAAGCAATGGCACAAACAGAAAGTTTTGAAGAAGGTCTAGAATATGCAAAATCATTAAATATAATTGCTACTATTACTAAAGGAAGTAGTGGATCAGTTATTGTTTCTGGTAATGACATCACTGAAGTTGCTGCAAAAAAAGTAGAAAAGGTTGTGGATACAACTGGAGCTGGAGATTTATTTGCAGCTGGTTTTTTATTTGGTTATTCGAAAGGTAAGGCAATGGATGAATGTGGTAATTATGCATCAATTGCTGCTGCGGAAATTATTTCGCATTATGGTGCAAGACCTTTAGTAAAATTGTCTAGTTTAATTTAGCTAATAATTTATTTTTATTTTCATCATCGCAAAAAGAATATTTAATTGCGTTATGAGTAAGAGAGGTTAGTTCCTTTTCATTTAAACCTAAATCTTCCATGACTTTGTATTCACCGTTTATCGTAGCATTAAAAAAAGGAGGGTCATCAGAATTGACTGTTACTTTTACTCCTTGATCAAATAACGTTTTCACAGGATGATCTACATAATCTTCATAAATCTTAGTTGCAATATTACTTGTTGGACAAGTTTCTAGAATAATATCTTTATCAATTATTTCTTTCACTAAATCAGGATCCTCTATTGATCGAACTCCGTGACCTAATCTTGTTGGATGCAGTAGGTTAATAGCATTTCTTATATTTACAGGGCCATCCCATTCACCTGCATGAACCGTAATTGGAAAATTTTCTTTTTTTAACATATCAAATGTTTCAACAAATAAATTTGGAGGAAAATGTAACTCATCACCGGCCAAACCAAAACCAACTAAACAAGGATGAGGATTATTTAAAACTTCCTCTGCAGTTCCTTGTACTGAATCTGGTCCTAAATGTCTGATCCCATTCATTATGTAACGTGAAACAATACCAAAATCTTCTTCAGCTTTTTTGGAAGCTTCATAGACTCCTTCAATAAAAGAATGATAGGTCATCCCTTTTTCTTTAGCATGAGTTGAGGAAATCATAGCTTCGACATAAAGAACATTGTTAGCCGCACAATCTTTTAAATATTCATACGTTAATTCAAAATAATCTTCTGGCGTATGTATGACAGAAGTAACGATGTCATATTTTTTTATAAAATCATAAAAATCATCCCATTGGTATGCGTACTTTGAGCCAAACATTTCTTCAGGTATTTCATAATTATTACGTTTAGCAAATTTCTTACATAAATCTGGCGTAATGGTTGCCTCTAAATGAACATGAATTTCTGCTTTTTTAACTGAATTAAAAATATTCATATAAGTAAAATTAACTATATAATAATAATATGGAAGCAAGAATAAACAGAAGAAGCTTTGTTTTTGGCGCAAGTTGCTCTTTATGTGGTTCAATGATTTTACCTTCTTGTACACAGGTACCATTAACAAATCGAAGTCAGTTAAATTTATATGATAGCAATCTACCTATAATTTTAATGGGTGGAGGTGTTCTTGGCACTCCAAAAATTTATCCTAATGAAAGATCTCTAAATCAAGAGGTTGAAAAAACATATTCAAGATTTTTATCTAAAGCTAAAGAAGATAAAATTCTTTTGGATAACACAAATGAATCAAAAAAAATTGAAGAAATAGGAAAAAAAATTTATACCTCTCTGGATACGTATTATCTTAATAAGCGTGAAAAAAATCCTGCTGGAAATTTTAATTGGCAGTTCGCTCTTATAGACTCAGAAACAAAAAATGCTTGGTGTATGCCAGGGGGCAAAATCGCTTTTTATACAGGTATACTTCCTATATGTAAAAATGATGATGGTATTGCAGCAGTCATGGGACATGAAATTGCTCATGCATTTGCAAGACATACTGTAGAAAAATTAACTCAAGCTTCTATGATACAAATGGCAACCATTGGAATATCACGAAGTAGGTATGCAGAACTTCTCAATAAGTCTTTTAGAGTAGGTAATGTAGGTGGTAATGTTTACAACTCAGTTGTTAAATATGGAATCTTTCTTCCTTTTAGCAGAAAAATGGAAAGTGAAGCAGATTATTTAGGAATGGGTTTTATGAATCTTGCGGGATTTAATATTAAGGAGCCTGCCAGACTATGGCAAAGAATGATGGCAGATCAAGAAGGAAGAATGCCCGAATTTATGGGATCACATCCAAGTCCTGATAATAGATCTAAAAAGTTTCTTGAATGGGA